>JANNXS010000243.1:0-35038 GCA_031409695.1 Hyphomicrobiaceae bacterium | reverse complement strand
GAAAATCCATGCACACGTTGGGGGACGCGCGGCGGCACACTGCGCGAACCTTTGACGTGCCGCGCGAAGCACGGCAATAGCCGTCTGCAATAATCAATGACGGGATGACAGCATGCGGCTGACAACGATTGCTCATCCTCGTGGTCTTAAGCAGTCAGGTGGGCTTGGGCCTCGGGCATGGGCACGTTTAGGTGTTGCTTTGCTGATGGCGCTGGCCGCATACGCGCCGCTTGGTCGGCCGGCTGCGGCCGCCTCGAACGACCCAGCTGTTCAGTTTATGGAACGGGTCGCCAAAGAGTTGATCGGTGCTCAGCGTTCCCGCTCCGTGCAGGCTATGCAGGCGACTGTCGGCCGTCATGGCGATATGCAGGCGCTCGGGCTCTACGCGCTCGGTGACTATCGGGCTCGCCTCGAACCGGGCGACCGCGAGGCCTACATTTCCGGCATGACACGTTTTGTCGGTCGCTATGCTTCAACGGAATCGCCCAAGTATCCCGTAGCCCGCGTCGTGTTTGCGCCCGAGAGCCGGAAAGCCAAGTACGGCATAACCGTCGACAGCACGATCACCATGCAGGACGGCACGACCCACGAGATTTCCTGGTTGCTGATCAAGTACGGCAACAACTATCGTGTGCGCGACGCTCAGGCGATGACGTTCTGGATGTCACCGTTCCTCAAAAAACTTTTTGAGGACTACATCGGCCAGAACAATGGCAGCGTCAAAGCGTTGATCACTGTGCTCCAGCGCCACTGATGGCAGCCCAGGAGCCTGCACTGGCCCCAACACTGGCCCCAACACTGGCCCCAGCGCTGACCGGTCCCTGGCCACGGGCCGCGGCGAGTGCGATTATTTTCCACGGTGATAGCGTGTTGCTGATCGAACGCGGCAAAGGCGCCATGCGCGGGATGTGGTCGTTCCCGGGCGGGCATATTGAACCCGGCGAGACGGCACGTGATGCTGCCCGGCGCGAAGTCCGCGAGGAAACGAATGTTTCAGTAGAAATCATCGGCCTCCTGGACGTCCACGATGTCATTTTGCGCGATGCAAACGATCTGTTGGTTGCGCACTATGTTATTGCCGTACATTTTGGCCGCCACCTGTCTGGTGAGCCGATCGCTGCAAGTGACGCTGCTGCAGCGGCCTTCGTGCGCCTTGACGAGGTCTCGCAAGTACCAATGACGGTCGGTGCCATAGATCTGATCCGCCGGGCGCGAGAACGCTTGGTTCAACAGCTGACTTAACGCCGTTGTGCGGATCGCGGCTGCTTGAACAGCGATCACGAAGTCGCGATCTCACGCGACACTATACTCACATACGTTACAGACCGTTTTGGGATTTCCCGTAACCAGAAGGCTTCCGCATTCGGAAGCCAAACTCATATCATTGATTTTATTGTATTTTACAGAAAGCCACAATGCCGCCACACATATCACGCGGGTTCACGATCTGGCTCACACATTTGTGAATACGATACGTTACGGTTCGTATTGATTTAAAACCGGATCTCGGCTAGAACCTATTCATCGGCGGCGCAGATAGCGGCGCTGAAAAAAACAAGACTTAAAACAACACGGATCATGATCATGAAAACCCTCATCGCCGCCCTCGTCGCCCTCTCGGCTGTTGCAACCTCAGCCAACGCCGCACCGTTCCCGCCGACCTTTGACGGTCCAGCTTTCGGTCCGTCTGACATCCGCAGCTTTGATGGCCCAGCGTTCGGCCCAAAAGATATCCGCGGCTTTGATGGCCCCCAGTTTGGCCCATCCGACATTCGCTCCTTTGACGGCCCGGCACAGACTTGGTCAGAAGGCGGCAATCAGCGCTAACCGCGCTCGGCTGATCCCGGTGCCATGAGCAGCATCGGGATTGGCCGCCAGTCACTGGCCTCAACTTAAATGCCCCTCCCCCCCGGAAAGAAGAGTAAAGCCATGAAAACCCTTATTGCAGCATTCGTCGCTCTCTCAGCCGTCGCAACCGCTGCCAGCGCCGCCCCTTATCCCCACCCCTTCTTTGAAGGTCCCCAGTTTGGGCCATCCGACCTCCGTACCTTCGATGGCCCAGCCTTCGGCCCCAAGGACATCCGTGGCTTTGACGGTCCCCAGTTCGGCCCATCCGACATTCGCTCGTTTGACGGTCCGGCTCAGACTTGGTCCGAAGGCGGCAACCAGCGCTAAGCTTTGATCCAGAACACGTTCCACGGGTCGCCACCCCGTCGCTTGTGGAACGGTGAACCCTGCCTGTCTGACCGCGCACCTCCTCCCGCGCAGTCTGATGGGTGGGGTATTTTTACGCGTAGACGCCCTAACTTTGGGCCTCGTTACGCCCGACGATAGAGCATGCGCGCACGAACCGTGCCGGCGAGGCCGCGGATTTCCTTCACAATGTCTTCCGCGTTCGCAACTTCGCCGTCTGCATCAAGCACAACGTAGCCAAGATCGCCCGCAGTCTGATAAAATTGGGCGCCGATGTTGACCTTGTGACGCTCAAACACTTCGTTCAAGCGCTTCAATTCTCCCGGCAAATTGCGCTGAATCTGAAGGAAGCGCGTGCCCTTGGGTCGCGGTGGGAGTTGCACTTGCGGGAAATTCACCGCGCCCGACGTCGAGCCAACGTCTGAGTACTCCACGAATTTGCGGGCGACTTCAGCGCCGATGCGTTCCTGGGCTTCGACCGTCGATCCGCCCACGTGGGGCGTCAGAATGACGTTCTCGAGTCCCTGCAAGGGAGATGTGAACGCATCCGAGTTCGAGCCCGGTTCGACGGGGAACACATCAACGGCTGCTCCCGCGAGATGTTTGGATTTGAGCGACGCCGCCAAGGCCTCCGGGTCAAACACGGTGCCACGCGCATTGTTGATAAAGATGCTGCCAGTCTTCATCCTGGCGAACTGCGCTGCCCCCATCATGCCGACAGTCGCTGGCGTTTCTGGCACATGCAGCGTCACCACATCGGATTTGGAGAGCAGCTCTTCCATGCTTTCGACCGGTTCCGTGTTGCCATGGCGTAGCTTGTCGGTGTGATCATAGTAGATCACCTGCATACCCATGTTCTCGGCCAGCACCGCCAGTTGAGAGCCGATGTTGCCGTAGCCAATAATGCCAAGGGTCTTGCCGCGCACCTCATTGGAGCCGATGGCCGACTTGTCCCAACCGCCCGCGTGGGCCGATATCGATTTGGGATAGATGCGGCGCATCAACATGACGATCTCGGCAATCGTCAATTCTGCCACAGAACGCGTGTTGGAAAATGGTGCGTTGAACACGGGAATACCCATTTCCGTGCACGCGTTGAGATCAACCTGATTGGTGCCGACCGAAAAGCAACCGACGGCAATCAATGAGCGGATGCCGTCGATGGCGGCTGGCGTGATCTGCGTGCGCGAACGAATGCCGAGCATCCGCACACCTTGCAACCGCTTGCGCAGTTCCTCGCCATCCAGCGCCTTTGGCACGCGCTCGATCTGTGTGTAGCCAGCACCTTTGAGGATGTTCACAGCTGTATCTGAGATCCCCTCCAGTAACAGGATGCGGATTTGATCTTTCGGGAGCGAGTAGGGGTAGGGCATGTCGAGCGTTTTGTTCTTTGGCATTGGGGACGGTCTCTATCGTGTACGGCCTCATCGGGCAGATGACGGAACGCGTCAACCGGCGCCTGCCGTGGCCAGTTGATCCTCGGCGCAGTCGGCTTTCAAAGGCTAAAAAACGCGACAAACGGATTTGATGAGCCTGTGTCAGACTCATGATTGTTCACACTTTATTGCATGCACCATGGAAAAGGCGGGTTTCCATGGCCATAACTACGAGACGGCCGTCAGGGACTGTTCTACAGGACACTGCCGCCAGACATGCGGGCCCCTGAATTGCAGACAGGACGGCACAAGGAGCAAAAGGTCATGGCCAAGTTTATTGCAATCTACGGTTCGCTCATGTTGCTCACGAGCGTCGTGGCCGGGATCATTGCCTACGCGAAGCGGCGAGATGTCTCTTATTGGATGACACTCGCATTCCTGTTCCCACCGTTCGTCATCATGCTGATCCTTATGACCAAGAATGTCGGTGCACGCCCGCGCAGGGAAAGCCTTGAAGCCCAGGAACGCCGCGAAATGCATCGCGAGGACGGCGACCGCATCCTGTGAACGCCAGGCCCTATCAACACCCGACATAACAAACACCGGGCAGACAAACACCAGACAGTCGATGTTCGAACCAGGGAAGATGCAATGGTCAGTGTTGTTCGTCAGTCTGATCTTGTCTGGCTGCCGTGGAAGAACGGGGCGGGGCAGATGGCTGACGCCGCCATGTCCGCCGAGCGGACGACTGCTGGTGATCCGGTGTGGCGCGTGTCGGTGGCCAAGGTTGAACATGCCAGCGCGTTTTCCCATTTCCCGGACGTCGAGCGCGGGATGATGCTGATCGAAGGCGAACGCCTCGATTTGCACATCGACCGCGATGCGCTGCTGAATGTGCGTGCGCACGGTCCTGCCGTCACTTTCGCGGGGGATCGGCCGACGCGCGGCGTGCCATGCGGCGGTGGCATCACCAATCTGAACGTGATGGTCCAACGCGGCGCGCTGCACCAGCGCATGATTCGCTGGCACTGCGCCGGCACCGCTTGGTTGCCTGTCATGCCAGGTGGTCAGACGTTTGTTTACATCGAGCGCGGGCAGCTTGCGCTGGCCGCGGACGCGCACCGTGTCGACGTGGGCGACATGGTGTGTGCCGATGCATCCATCCTGGTCGACGGGGCAGCGGATCTGATTGAAATCAACATCTGGAAAGTGTGAAAGCTGGGCGTCACGTAGGGCCAAGAGCTTTTGCCTTGCAGGTGTTCAGTCCAGTTTTTTCACGCTCGCCGGTGGCGTCGAAGTCGGGGCTTTGAGGGTGTTGCCGCTCCAAATCTCAATATAAATCGAAAGCAAGGCGCCGAGCAGGAGTGGGTAGGACCAGAAAGCCATCGGCACGAAGATCAAGGTATGTTTGGTCCGCACTTCCACGTGTTCACCGGTCTTTGGATCAACCAGTTTGCGCGCCGAAGCCTGTGCAGCACGGCCGAGGCGCTTGCCCACGATCCAGGTCATCACGCCTGCAATGAAAAAGCCTAACGCGATCCAGTAGCCCGTTGGCAAACCAGTCGCACCACCAATCGTTTGACCAACCAGCAGGCCCACACCGGTAAAGACGATCACGAGAATGCCGTAGCCTTGCCAAATGATCATTCCCGGACTCCGCTTCAGGTCAGTGGTCGACGGCGTAGGTTGCATCACCTCGGAGAGGCTTAACTCATCGACACCATCGCGCAATACCGTGCACACCTTAATTGTCACCCAACCAGTGAAGCTGCGTGTTGACCGGAACGGTCCTCTGGTGCGCCTGAACCACCCCTGACGAATGCGCCATCACTCTGCCCCGAAGTTGCCGATATGTCGCGCTTGTGTGGTGGCCCTATGATACGGGGGTCGTCTGCGGGGGCAGGCGTCAGCGAACGCCGAGTGAAGGGAAGTGAACCGATGGCACGACAAAGATCCGTCGACCCAACATCCGCGCCGTTACACCGCACGCTGACGGCACCGCGGCGCAGCCTGCTCAATATGACCCTGTTCCTCATGTTGGTTGGCATCCTGGTTGCCATCATCATTCCACAGATCAAGGAAGCGGTGCTGACCAATATTTTCCTGAACGGTTTGATTTTGTTCGTGTTGTTGTTCGGGATTCTCTACAGTTTTTTGCAAGTGTTGCGGCTGTATCCGGAAATCCGCTGGGTGAATGCTTTCCGCATTGCGGATCCCGGCATCGGCACCACGCATCAACCGGTGTTGTTGGCACCGATGGCAACCATGCTGCGAGACCGCACGGGCGTGCTGTCGCTATCGACCGCGTCGATGCGCTCCATCATGGATAGTATTGGTGCCCGCCTCGACGAAGCTCGCGATACCGGCCGTTACATCACGGGATTACTCGTTTTTCTTGGCCTTCTTGGCACCTTTTGGGGGCTCCTCGACACCATTGGCGCCGTCGGCAAGGCGATTGGTGCGCTCGACACGAAGGCGGCCGACAGCGGGGCGATGTTCCAGGACTTGAAGGACGGCCTTGCAGCGCCGCTGCGCGGTATGGGCACCGCGTTCTCTGCCTCTCTGCTTGGCCTTGCGGGTTCGCTCATCGTTGGCTTTCTGGAGCTTCAGGCCAGCCACGCGCAAACACGGTTTTACAATCAGCTTGAGGAATGGTTGTCGGGCATCACCGAGCTCTCGCCCGGTGGCGCTGGAACCGCGAGCCATGACCGCCAACTGACGGCTGTGCTTTACGATATTCAACGCCTGCTTGCCGACATGTCGGAGCGCAACGCGACGCCTGGGGCCCCGGTTGATGGCTCCGTCCGTGACTTGGCGCAGGGTGTCGACACGCTGGTCAAGCAGATGCGGGCTGAACAAAAGGTGGTGCGCGAGTGGGTCGACGAGCAAGCGGCGCAACAGAGTGAAGTGGCGGGGCTGTTGAGGGACCTGTCGGGTTCCATGAAACAGCCGAAGCGATAAGGGTCAACATCATGCCGCGTGCACGCCGCCGCGAATCCTACGGTGAATTCTGGCCAGCTTACGTTGACGTGCTGTCGACGTTGTTGATGGTGTTCACGCTTCTGCTCACGATTTTTATGCTGGCACAGTTTTATGTTGCTCAGGAGAGCAGCGGCAAAGACAATGTGCTGCGCCGCCTCAACCGTCAGATCGCTGAATTGACCAGCCTGCTCAGTCTCGAGCAAGGCAAGAGCAAAACAACGGCTGATGATTTGGCCTCCCTGCAGGCCTCGCTTGCCTCGATCCGGGCTGAAAACGTACGTCTTACAGGCGTCTCCGGTCTTGGCGACGACAAGGCCGCTCAGGCGGAGGCGCGCGCGCTGACCGTATCGAAGGATCTCGACGACCAAAAGAAGGTTTCCAACGAGGCGCTCGCCAAAGTCGACCTGTTGAACCAGCAGTTGGCGGCTTTGCGTCGGCAGATGGCGGCGATTCAGGAGGCCTTGGTCGCAGCCGAAGCCAAAGACAAAGACGCCCAGTCAAGGATTACTGATCTTGGCGCACGCTTGAACGTGGTTCTCGCCCGGCAGGTGCAAGAACTCCAGCGGTATCGATCCGACTTCTTCGGTCGCCTGCGTGAGGCCTTGAAAGACCGCCGTGATATTCGCGTGGTCGGCGACCGGTTCGTGTTCCAGTCCGAGGTGCTGTTCCCGTCCGGCCAAGCCCAGATGACCGCCGAGGGCTTGGCCGCTATCGATCAGTTGGCGCAGGCCATCGTCGAGTTGTCGGAGAAGATCCCAAAGGAGATCGATTGGTCGCTGCAAGTTGACGGCCACACGGACGCCCGCCCGATCAACAGCCCGCAATTCCCGTCGAATTGGGAACTATCGAGCGCGCGTGCCACCCAGGTGGTGAAATATTTGATCAGTCGCGGTGTTCCGCCCCGGCGATTGGTCGCCGCTGGTTATGGCGAATTTCAACCGCTTGAGGACGGCACTTCGGACGAAGTGCTCCGCCGCAACCGGCGCATCGAGTTGAAGCTGACGAACCGATAACAGAGAACATGAAGTAGACTTTTAACAGTTGTACCCCAAAGCCGACACTTTAAAAGAGTAGGCTGGCTTCGACTGCGATACGAGCTGAGGCGCGCGGGAAACATCTAAACGACGCCGTGCTGCCATATGTGGTTTTTGGGATGCACGAACGTTTCGCGTCGCGTAAGGACACTGGGTGCGCGTCGATAGCGGGCAACCACCGGTCAACAGGTGGACTGCCGGGGTAAGGACTTATCTGACGTGATCTCCATCCAGTCGATCATGCTCGTCGCGCTCGGATTTCTATCCGCGGTTCTGCTTGGCCTATTGATCGCCCCAGCCGTCTGGCGCCGAGCGGTCCGTTTGACGACGCGCCGGCTTAAAGAGCAGTTACCGCTCAGCGACGCGGAAATCCGCGCAGACAAGGACCGACTGCGCGCCGAGTATGCCATCCGCGTGCACAAGCTTGAAATGAAAGTCGAGCAGTCAAACCTCCAGCGGGCGCGCGACACGATCGAGATCAACCGGCGCGACGGGACGATTTCGCAACTTGAGCAGGAGCGCGGTCGGCTGAATGCCGCCGTCGAGGAAAATCAGAATGCTCGATTGGTGTTGGAGCAGACGGTTGCTGACCGTCTACCAAAGGTTGAACACCGCTTGAATGAGGCGCGGCAGATTTTGTTCTCACGCGACCGCGAGATCGCGGAGCTCAGTCAGTCCACAACACGCCAGAACATGGCACTTGAAGAGGCGTATTCGATCAACAAGCAGCAAACCAGCGAACTTGATCGCCTGACAACAGCGCTGACGGTCCGCGGGGCACGTAACCAGGATAGCCTTTCAGATCCGAACTATGACGGCGAAATTGCCCTACGATCCGAAATTGAGGCGCTCCGCGCCAAAGCGCGTGAACAAGCGGGCCTGATTGGCCGCCTGCAGAGCCAGCAGGCACAGCAAATGGGTGTCTTGGCGCCGCTCGGCGAGGCTGGACCGGCGCCCGTCGGATTGCGCCCAATCCAGCGAAACAGCGCCAACGGGGGGGGCAACGGAAGCAATGGCCAGATTAGCCCAATTGAGCCCCGTCAAACCGACTCAAGACCGGTCGACCCCAGATTGGCTGACCGCCAGGCCGGCAATGCGCTTGCGCTCGTGTCAATGATGCCAGACGATGTGCGTCTGGCGGCCGAGCGTGAGATCAGGAGCTTGCGCGCTCGCGTCGACGACCAGGGATCTGAGATCGCACGCCTGTCGAGTGAACTGCAGACGTTTCAAAACAACGACCAAGGGGCTGGCCTCAAGGACAGCAAAATTGCCCTGAAAGCACGGCTCAATGCCGCCCAGTCACAAACGGAACAAAACACCGAGACGATCAAACGGCTGCGGGCAGAACTAGCGGCGGCCAACGAGCGACTGGCGTTACAAGGCGCGCACTTCATGGAGCAGATGCGCCGCCTTGGGGCGGGGACGTTGCCAGCCAACGGCCAAACGCGCCGTCCCGTGACGCAAAACCAGAAGCTCACATTGTCCGAGCGGGTCGCCCAAAGTCGGCCGCAACTCATGCCAGTGACGACGTCGGTGCAGACACCGCAACCCGCATCGGCCCCGGCCTTAACCCCGGGATCAGTCCCAGGATCAACCCTGGCACAACCCGACACGGAGCCGTCAGCGTCGCCCAGCCCCAAGGGAGTGCCAACGAGCGTTGCGCCGGCCGCCCCCGTGGTGACCCCCCTCTCGACCCCAGCTTCGCAATCGATCCCAGATGCGCACCTGAAACCAGATATGGGCGTCCCGTTGTCAGAACAACCGGTCGAGGTGCTGGCGCCAGTGAAGCCAATTGAAATCGCGTCGAATGTTGTGGCGATGGCACCCGCTGATGTGTCTCTGACACCGGCAGCGCATGGTGCACGAAATGGGACGCAAACAGAATCGTTGATCGCAACGACACCGCCCATCGCACTAGAGGCTAAGCCTCGAAAACCCCGCCTTATCGACCGCATTTCGAGCATCAACAAAGTCTGAGCCGCTTGAATGCGATTGTAGCGTCTGCGAAGGTGCGATGGGTTTTCAATTGGCGGAAGCCAGAAAGATGGCCGCCGGGACATGTCTGAAAAACACATCCCTGTGACAGGACGCGCGCGCGAGGCGGCCCTCCGCGAGCGTCGTCGGGCGGAAGCACTCCGCGCCAACTTGCGCCGCCGAAAAGATCAAATCCGCGCGCGCGAAAATGCCGACGTGATCCAGGGAAATTCAAGTCATGACTTCGACCCCATCCCGACTGTCATTTTGCCCGTCATGCCTTTAAGTGCGATGAACGACGCGGGCAGGATCCGTTCCTCAACGGAATCTGATCTTCAAAACTCATTGCCCCAGCCGCACCATGGGTCCTGCCCACACGTGGGGCAGGATGGCAGTTGAGCTGGTAGTTTGCCTTTTGAGCCCGTTTAAGAAGCGAGAATTGAGGAGCCTTGCGACGTGATCCCCGCCGCCATAGGTGACTGTGGACCAGAGGACATTGCACCGCCGCGCCCCTGATGGGCCGTTCGACGTGCCGTTTAAATCGTTCTTCCTACTCAGGCCATGGCATATGGGCCATGGCATATGGGCCATGGCATATGGGCCATCGCATATGGGCCGTCGCGCGTTGACAGGCCTGTGGTCATGTTATGAATGACAGTCATCCCTTCCACGAGCCGCCGTCTGGAGTGCGTCATGAGTGATGAGAGTTTGGTCCTGACGGAGCGCCGCGGTCCCGTGATGATTGTCACGCTCGACCGGCCGGCAAAACGAAACGCCATCAACGACCGTGTCGTGCAGGCGTTGGGTCGGGTGTTCCTGGACCTTGCCCCGGATGTGCGCGCGGTCGTGCTGGCGGCCAACGGCGACACCTTCTCTGCCGGCCTGGATCTCGCGGAGTTAAAAGATCGCGACACGGGCGAGGGCATTCAACACTCGATGAGCTGGACGCCCGTGTTTGAGGCGATACAATTTGGCCGCGTGCCAGTTGTTGCAGCATTAAAAGGCGCCGTCATTGGCGGCGGTCTTGAACTCGCATTGACCGCACATGTGCGCGTTGCCGAGACGAGTGCGTTTTACGCGCTGCCCGAGGGCCAACGGGGCATTTACGTTGGCGGTGGTGCATCTGTGAGACTACCCCGCGTGATCGGCGTCGGGCGCATGATGGATATGATGCTCACCGGGCGCACCTACACGGCGGCGGAAGGCCTGGCGTTGGGTATCTCACAGTATATGGTCGAGGCTGGTCAGGGGCTCGCGAAGGCCGTCGCGCTCGCCGAACGCATCTGCGAGAATGCCGGAATGACCAACTTTGCAGTCATTCAAGGCCTGCCGCGGATCGCTGAATCCGACCGGCAATCCGGGTTCTTCATAGAGAGCCTATTGGCTGGCATCGCCCAGGCTGAACCCGAAGCAAAGGTACGCCTGCGTGCGTTTCTCGATGGACGCGCAGCGAAGGTAAAACCGCAATAATATCAGCGGTCGCGCATATTGACCCGTTAAACCCGCGCGCGAGATTGGCGGTGCGAACGCACGTTTCCGACAGGAACCGGGTCGCGTCCTTGGTCCTTTGCCGGTACGAGGTTTTGGCAACGGGGTTCGGGCAACGGGGTTCGGGCAACGGGGCGGAGATCACATGCGGCTGCGCGACTGGGTCATGCTGATTTCACTGTCCATCCTGTGGGGCGGCACGTTTTTCTTTGTGGCGGTTGCGCTCAAGGAGGTGCCACCGATGACACTGGTGCTGGCGCGGTGTGTCATAGCGACCGTCGCGCTTGCGCCTATTTTACTGCTGCTCGGTTTTAAATTTCCGAACACGCGCACGGGCTGGCGCGATTTCGGCGTTATGGCGATCCTCAACAACATCATCCCGTTCGGGCTCATTTTCTATGCCCAAACCGTGGTCCCAAGCGGGCTTGCGGCTGTCTTGAACGCCACGACGCCCCTGATGTCACTGCTGGTTGTGCGTCTTGTGGTTGGCGAACCCTGGACCACCCAAGCATTTGCTGGTGTTCTGGTCGGGCTCGCGGGTGTTGGCGTGCTCGTTGGGCCGGAAGCCATGGGCGGCGCCACGTTCGTCAACGCGCTCGGCATGTTGGCTTGCCTGGCTGCAACGCTCTCTTATGGCCTGTCGGGTCTATGGTCACGGCGACTGAAGCCCTATTCAGCGCCGGTCTCAGCGGCGTCCCAAATGCTGTGTTCGTCGCTCCTGATGCTACCAATTGCGGGCATAGCCGACCGCTTTTGGACGTTGCCCGTCCCCTCTCAGAGCGTTCTGCTCGCGATCTTCGCGTTAGGTGTGCTTTCGACGGCGTTGGCCTACATCTTGTTCTTTGAGATCATCCGCCGCGCCGGTGCGCTCAATGCGATGCTGGTGACACTTCTCATTCCATTCACGTCTATTTCTCTTGGGGCTCTGTATCTCGGCGAAGCGCTATCCTCGCGGCAGTTGTTTGGCGCAGCCATTATCGGCATGTCGTTGCTGGTCATCGACGGCCGTCTGTTCGGCATCAAACCGAAGGCGGCATAGTCCGTCGTCGGCATTAGACCGCATCCCGAAATGCCACGCGTTGATGAATGAGCGGCCCCAACCGAGGGTGCACGACATCCAGGGTGAAGGCAAAGCGCCCGCCACCAAGCTCGATATGTTGAACGGTCAATTGGCCGGGCGTGAGCCATTCCGGGAGCCGCAGGCGATACCGGCCAAATGCCAGAAAATAGTGTTGCTGGCGAAACACCAAGGCGCTGCCTTCCGCACTCGCCAAGAGGCTCATGCCGACGCCGCAGCCGATATGCTCTTCCAGTCCGGTTTCGCCTTCAAACCGCTTGGTGGAGTGGATCGTTTGCGGAAACCCCGAGCGGCGCGCATACAAGCGCGTCCAGACTTGGCCACCGTTGCGCACGTCTTCCGTGACCGTCACCACGCTTGCAACGCCTGTATCGGTCGACAGGGGCAGCGGCCCGCCAATCAGGCGACAGAGTTGCGCGAGAACGCGCCCGGCAAAACTGAAACGTGCTTCCACAATTTCGCCCGTGTAGACAACGCTCCCGCCGGGCGGCAGGCGCTTTGAAAAGCGCTGCCGGATTGGATTTGGCAACGCATGCCAAGCATCTGCACCGAGCAAGGCTCGAAAACGAATGTCACCGACGCTCTCGGGCGTCTGGGCAGGCGCCTGGGGGAGTTCGACGTGTCGAGATTGAACACGCATGGACTTCCTCTCGGGACAATGACTGGCTCTCGGGACAATGACGGGCTACTTGACCTTTGCACCGGGAAGGTAGGTTAATACCTTGGTGCCCAGCTTCATTGCCATGGCCAGTCGTGACTTTGGCACAACAAGCATCTGGCGGGACCAGGCATCGACCAGTTCCGTGAAGGCCAACATGGACTTTAGGCGTTGCAAAGCAACTTGACCAACAGCCGGGTCTGTCTCGGCCTCTGCGATAGACGCACGGAGTGCTGCGAGAGCCGGATCAATCTCACGGGCTTTGCGACCCTTGGCAATACGCGTCGCGATTTCCCAGACGTCCGTTTCGGCCTCGAAATGCTCGCGACGATCACCTTTTATCGGCACACGGCGGAGCAAATCCCACCCGATCAGTTCTTTGATCGAATTCGACACGTTTGAACGGGCAAGGCCGAGCGT
Source organism: Hyphomicrobiaceae bacterium (assembly GCA_031409695.1). GTDB lineage: Bacteria > Pseudomonadota > Alphaproteobacteria > Rhizobiales > Hyphomicrobiaceae > JABFRJ01. The sequence continues at coordinate 21,835 of JANNXS010000243.1, read as the reverse complement.
ATCGGCGATCTCCTCGGCCGTCAGTGGCCATTCGGAGATAAACAGCAGCGCATGAATTTGGCTGACGGAGCGATTGACGCCCCACTGGCCACCGATATCGCCCCAGTGGAGCACAAAGTGCTCCAGAGCGGGTGGGAGGCGGCCAGGACTGCCAATCGAAATGTCTGTAATTTCTGTCATGACAGAAATTTAGCAAACGAACCTCAACCATTCAAGGGGCGTGACGGATTATGTTTAAGGCACCGCCTGACAGATTGGCATCAAGCGCCGGGGCGTGTCGCTCGCATCCGAACCACACGCCGGGCAATTTCGTCGGCGTCGTACGCGGCGTCCAATCTTGCGCGCATATCGCTCGACGTCGCATCGCCAGTGGTCGCCGCATTGAGTGCAGCCTTCATCGCCGCAAGCGGGCGTGACGGCAGGTCTGCCAATTCGACAGCCAATGCGCGGGCACGACTGTCTGCGTCGTCGCGCAGCTCCGTCAGCATTCCCACACGTTTCATCTCAGCGGCATCGATCGTCTCGGCTAAAAATACCAGCCGTTTCGCCACATCAAGGCCAAGCCGCGAGACATAGCGTTGTAGGGCACTGGCATACAGTGGCACGCCGATCTTCGCCGCCGGCATTTGCATTTTCGCGCGCGCGGTTCCGATCCGCAGGTCGCATGCCAGAGCGATATCCGTGCCTCCACCAACCACGGCGCCGTCGATGATCGCGATGGTCACCGGACGCGTCGTGGCGATCGCGTTTGCCGCACGTTCGAAGTCGCGCTCGCCACCATGTCGGCCCGGTTCTTTGGCACGTTCCGAACCGCCGCCAGCCGCTGTCAGCGCACCAAGGTCAAAGCCAGTGCAAAAAGAGCGCCCCTCGGCTGTCACGAGCAACACATGCACATCTGCACGCGTTTCGATCACGGCCAGATGCGTGATGATCGCCTCAAGGTCACGCGGCTCCAAACGGTTGGCGCGCTCTGGTCGGCGGAGGCGCAATTCCGCGATATGGGGCATCGGAAACGTGAGCGCCGGCAGCTCGCCGGGGGCTGGCGGCGTCTTGGTGCCGGATGTGTTGGCTTTCATGGGTGATCCTCAAGCCACCCGCGCTGTCGAGGCTTCGCCAGGCAGCAGATGCGCGATGGAGTTGGCATAGTAACGCAAGATCACGATGTCGGTCGGGTTGGCCGTCAACACCCCGTCCGTTTCGGTCACGAGGTGCCGCATCTTTAAAATGCGGAGACCGGAATCGATCGCATAATCGCGGTCATCCCTGGGAATGTGCACATAATGCCCATGCGCCTCGAACCACGACATGAGGCTATAGATGCGCCCTTTCAACTCAAACAATGTCAGCCCACTCGCGCCCGCATCCAGCAACGCCATCGCCACCATCGGCACTGGCAACACGGGAATAGATCGGCCAATAGCTTGGATCAGATGCTCTCCAAGATCCGAAATCGCGTGGTGACGTGCATCATCGCTGAGCGGCCGGAAGTCGAGGTTGCGCGCTGACAGATAGCCACGCATCGAGACCGGCTCGCCAAAGCTAACGCATGCATATCCGTTTTTGTACCAGCGTCCGGTCAATTTGCGGCCAGCCATTTTGAGCAGGTAGCGAACGAACACCATCGGGTTGAATTTGAAGGCCGGTTCCTCGCCGGGCTTCAGGTTGGCGCTGGCCGTCAGATTCCGGTCTTCCAGAACCCGATCGTAGTTGAGGCCGACAGGGATGAAGATGATATCGCGCGGTCCCTTTGGATCGAAACTCTGCACCATGTAGGCGAGCAGCCCGAGCTTTGGCGGGCGCAGCGTGCCATCCCGCGACAACCCACCTTCAGGAAACACGGCCTGGACAACACCGGCGTTGGTCGCCATCGCAACATACCGCGCAACAATCCGTCGATAGAGCAGGTCCTTGGAATTGCGCCGGATGAAGTACGCGCCCATGGAGCGGATCAGCGACGATAGCGGCCAGATCTGCGCCCACTCGCCAACGGCATAGCTCACCGCCGCCGAGCCCGACGCCATATAAGTGACGACGATGTAGTCCATATTCGAGCGATGGTTGATGACGAAAACCACCGACGCATTCGGGTCAATCGACATCAGCGCCGATGGATTGGCGTAGCCGAGACGGACGCGATACAGCGACTGCGACACGAGACGCGCCAGCTTGGTGCCAACGCGGAAGTACAGTGCCGCGCTGAACGACGGCACGATCTCGTTGGCGTAGCGCCGCGCCCGGTCCATGGCGGCGGCACGTGGCACGCCCTGATCTTTTGCGTAGGCATCGACGGCGGCCAGCGCTTCAGGGTCGAACAGAAGTTGGTCAATCAGCGCCTTGCGCTTGGTCAATTTGAACGGTTGTATACGCAGCGACAGACGTGTGTTCAGTTCATCAATCGCCTTGTTGGCGCGCTTCTTGAGCGCCCAGCGCACGCTCGGCATGAGCAGCCGATCGAGAATCCCGACGGCCGCCAACGTGCCAGCAACAACCGCAAACCATGCAGGCACGGCGACGCTGCCGGACCAGAGGAACGCGATGCGGTCAAAAAGGCTATCGGACATGCTCGGCGACCCACCTGACCACAAAATGCGGCGACGGGGTCACATTGGGCCGAAGCAGCCAACGGTGGCAATGGTTGATCACGCGTAACACCACGTTCAATCGCACCATCAACGGGGCCGGGTGATCGAGCGTTATGGCGCCGTTTCTATGCGGCAACCGTTGCGTCGCGTTTTACATAACCATCGACCAAATCCGCATCCACCTGTCGTACGAGCGCCAACAGGCGCCACACAGCCCCCCGTCGAAGTGACGTGCTACGCTTCTGGTAGAGGCTGTTGATCCAGGCTTCGTCCTCAGGCTCAAGGTCAAGGCGCAGCGTCCAGCACTCGCGCACGAGCGATGCTACACTGAGACCCTCGACCTTTGTGAGCAGCGTCGCGCGATCTTCGAGCTCCAGCAGCTTTTCGCTCTGGCGATAGCTGAGCGGGACAGCAGGGTTGCGTTCGATGGTGCCTGAAAGAAAGGTCAATTCCCACGCATTCCAGTCGGCGTCAGCGAGCGCCAGCAGAAAGCTTGCAAGCCGCGCCGCCCGCTCTGGATCTTTGCACAGCGCGTCGATGGCTTTTTCGGTTGGCATGAGAGGTGCCCTGCGAATCGAATTCTACGTCGATCGCAATTACACCACCTGTGGAAAGCCTGTGTGCGAAACGGGGGTAAACATGTGGAGAAGCTTTCAATGAGGCGACGCCTCAATCCAGAATAGCTACCGCCCGAGTCCAACCGCCGGACGCGGCTTTTACTTTCACGGGGAAGCAGGCCACCGTAAAGCCCGTCGCGGGCAACTGCTCAAGCTGGCCAAGTTTCTCGATCTGGCAATAGCCAATCTCGCGGCCGGACTTGTGGCCTTCCCAGATGATCTTGGCGTCTTTGGTTTGTGAGTAACGCTTGGCCGTGTGAACGAACGGCGCGTCCCACGACCACGCGTCCGTGCCGACGACCCGTATTCCGCGCGAGGTTAGATAGACCGTCGCGTCACGGCCAAAACCGCAGCCCGTCGGCACATAATCCGGCTGGCCATAGCGCGCGCCCGCAGCCGTGTTGGCCACGATGATGTCGAGCGGCTGCAGCGTGTGTCCGATGCGCGCGAGTTCCGCTTCAATCTCAGCCGGCGTCACCACATGACCGTCGGGCAGATGCCGGAAGTCGAGCTTCACGCCGGGTCGGAAAAACCAGTCGAGCGGGCACTCGTCGATGGTGATCGCGCGTTTCCCGCCATCCATGGTCGAGGCGTAGTGATAGGGCGCGTCCACGTGGGTGCCGTTGTGCGTGGAGATCTGGCAACGCTCAAATGCCCATCCCTCAGCGTCCGGCAAATCGGCCGGCGTCATGCCGGGAAAGAAACTGCAAACGGCGGCTGCACTGGCTTTGTGGGCTTCGTACTCGATCTTCGGCTCCAGCCCCGGCGGGTCAGAAGCAATACCCGCCTCAAGCGGAACGGAGATGTCAATAATGCGTCGTGCCATGGCATGTCTCCGGGTTTTCCGGGAAACTAGCGCATTGGCGGCAAAATTCACCCCCCCAATCCGCCGGCCAGCGTTGGCACGTCGAAGGCTGAGAACCCGTAGTGGCGCAACCAGCGCAGGTCGGCGTTGAACATGTCGCGCAGGTCGGGGATGCCGTATTTCAGCATGGTGATGCGGTCTAATCCCATGCCGAAGGCCCAGCCCTGGTATTTGTCGGGGTCAAGGCCGCAGTTGGCGATGACCTTCGGATGCACCATGCCGCAGCCGAGGATTTCAAGCCATTGGCCGGGCTTGCCGATGGCCTCTGCCCCGACGTCGACTTCGGCTGAGGGTTCTGTGAACGGAAAGTGGCTGGCGCGGAAACGCATCTTGACCTGCTCGACCTCGAAGAAGGCTTTGCAGAACTCTTCCAGGCACCACTTCATATGGCCGAAGTGCGTGCTTTCGTCGATGACGAGGCCTTCAATCTGGTGGAACATGGGTGTGTGCGTCGCGTCGCTATCCATGCGGTAGACGCGGCCCGGCGCGATAATCCGGATCGGCGGCTTTTGCGTCATCATGGTACGGATCTGCACCGGCGACGTGTGTGTGCGCAGCACGAAGGGTGCCGCCGCGCCCATGCCGCCAACCGTCGTATTGGGCGTCTTCAGGTAAAACGTATCGTGCATCTGACGCGCGGGGTGCTCCGGCGGGATATTCAGTCGCGTGAAGTTCAAATCGTCGCTCTCGATATCTGGACCTTCGGCGATGGAGAAACCCATGTCGGCGAAGATCTCGGCGATCTCGTCGAACACCTGTGAGACCGGATGAATACGGCCGTCGGCCTGGGGCCCGAGGCGCACGGGCAATGTGATATCCGACCGCTCGGTCGCAAGCCTTGCCGTGACGGCTGCGCCTTCAAGCGATGATTTGCGCTCGGTCAGCGCGCTTTCAATTTTGCCTTTCAGCGCGTTGACACCCGCGCCGAACGATTTGCGCTCTTCTGGCGGCAACTTGCCGAGCCGACCCATCAGTTCAGACACGCGGCCCTTCTTCGACAAGGCCGCAACCCGCACGACCTCAAGGGCAGCGAGGTCGCTGGCCTTGGCGATGTCGGCGAGTAGAGTGGTTTCGAGGCTGGTCAGATCGGACATGGATGGATCTTGGCTACGTGGTGTGTTGTCGGGTGATTTCAGCCGCCTATAGCACCGCTCCGCGGGACATGCGACCCGGGCCAAGTCAACCGGGCCAAGACTACCGGGCAAGTACAGCGCCGGTAGAATTATTCGACTTCGGCAAGCAACGCGCGTGTCGCGACCTGCTGACCAACGGTCGCATGCAACCGGACCAGAACACCGTCACGCGGGGCTGTGATCTCGTGCTGCATCTTCATGGCTTCGAGCACGACAATGCATTGCCCGTTCTTCACCTGGTCGCCAGCTGTCGTCATGATTCGGACCACGCGTCCGTTCATCGGCGCGAGCAAAAGCCCGCCACGCTGGGTCGCGTTAGCAGCCTTTGCCTCGCGCAACCGATCACGCGCGCTCATCGACAGTCCATCCATGGCAAGATGTAGTGTGCCGGCGGCAAACGCGGCGAAGACTGACGTTTTACGGCCGTCGATGTCTACGTGCATCGCGCCGCTGTGCGCGCTGGTTAGCTGCAACCCCACCCGCGTCGATGTCTCGCCGTTGTGAATGATAAACGTCCGCGCGTTTTCAACGACAACACCCAAGTGCTGCTCAGCGCCGTTGATGTCGAGATGCACGGGCGCCATAGCAGCGCCGGTCGATGACCAACCGGCCAATGTTCCTTCGGGCACTTCGCCGGACGCATTTAGGAGCAACGCAGCGGTCACCGCGACAACCTCCAAGGTCGGTACTGGCGGTTTCAACGCATCACCACCGCTCGGATATTCAGCAGCAATGAATGCGGTTGTTGCCTGTCCCGACGCAAACACGGGATGGCGCAACATCGAAACAAGAAACGCCTGATTCGTTACAATGCCAAGCAAGCAGACGTTTTCGACCGCTGCCGCAAGGCGCTCGCGTGCCTCGTCGCGCGTTGCACCTTGTGCAATGATTTTAGCAATCATCGGGTCGTAATGCGGCGAGACGTGGTCTTGCGTACTCAAGGCACTATCGACGCGCACGCCGTGTCCACCCGGCGCACGCCACAACAAGACGTCACCCGATTGCGGCAGGAAGTTCTGCGCCGGATCCTCCGCATAAAGGCGCACCTCGATCGCATGTCCCTCAAGCCGCACCTGATCCTGGGTCAGTGGCAAAGGCTCGCCACGCGCGACCCGGATCTGCCAGTCGACAAGATCAAGGCCGCTGATCAACTCCGTCACGGGATGTTCGACCTGCAGCCGCGTGTTCATCTCAAGGAAATAGAACTGCCCATCGGCGCCAAGTAGAAATTCGACCGTCCCTGCACCTACATAGCCAATGCTCGCAGCGGCTTTTACAGCGGCCGCTCCCATGCGGGCGCGCAGATCTGCGTTAACTGCTGGAGACGGCGCTTCCTCGATGACTTTTTGATGCCGACGCTGCACGGAGCAATCGCGCTCGCCAAGGTGGATCACGTGGCCATGCGCGTCGGCAAACACCTGGATTTCCACATGGCGTGCATCGACGATGGCCTTTTCTAGGATCAGTTCCCCCGAGCCAAATGCGTGCTCTGCCTCGGAGCGCGCGCCGATGAGTGCGGCCTCCAGATCATCCGCTGTTGAGACAAGTCGCATGCCGCGTCCGCCACCGCCGGCTGCTGCTTTGACCATGACGGGAAAGCCGATGCGCCTTGCCCCATCCGCAAGTGTTGCGTTGGATTGGTCGTCGCCGTGATAGCCCGGCACGCAGGCGACGCCAGCGTCCAGCATGCGGCGCTTGGCGGCAGCCTTGTTGCCCATGGCCGCAATGGCCTGGGCCGACGGTCCTATGAACGTCAGACCCGCGGCGAGACAAGCCTCGGCGAAAGTGGCGTTTTCTGACAGGAACCCGTAGCCTGGATGCACCGCATCGGCTCCGCTGCGCTTGGCCGCCGCAAGTAATGCTGCAATGTTGAGGTAACTCTCGGCGGCGGGCGCTGGCCCGAGACGCAGTGCCTCATCGCAGGCCGAAACGTGCAAGGCCCCCGCATCGGCATCGCTGAAGACGGCAACAGTCTTGATGCCCATGGCACGTGCTGTCCGTGCGACGCGGCACGCGATCTCGCCGCGGTTGGCGATCAGGATTTTGCTGATGGGCGTTTGACTGAGAAGCATCACGACACTGAGGTTGAGCAGCACACACACCTCATCTCACCCGAAGTTGCGGTGTTGACAACCTGAAATGCTGACGGGCTGAAAAGCTGGCAGCCCAAAACACTGGCCAAAATAATGGCCTGTCGTGCACACGGCAGGCCCGCTCAAGCCGCAAGGTGTGGACGCCGCATCTGCCCGACGGCGCTGCCAAGCTTGACTGCCGCATCAAGGCAACCATCCACCATGGGTCGAATACCCGCGCGAGAGACCAGGAGCGTGTTAAGCGACGCCTGCGCTTCGGCGAACTGATCCAGCACAGCCTCGGAGGCATCGATCTCGCCATCCTCGATGGCGCTCATGGCATCGACACTGCTTTGCGTTGCAAGCACCAGCATTGTCGCCATGTCATTGACGAGTTGGTGATACAGCGGGCCGCCCGCAGCATCGACACGCACGGCGTTCAGGCCGAACTTCAAGGGTGCACCGCCCGATGCGCCGTCGACACCAAGCGACTTCGCCCCACGTTTCAGCCGCCGCAGAATTTCAGCAACACCCAGGCAACAGGTCTCTAAGTCTTTCAGAATTGAATCGACACGCCGTTTCACGCGCGGACGCTCGGCCTCACGGTCGGTCGCAAGATAAGCAACGGCCGCAATTGACGCGATGGCCCCCAACGCTGAAAGTGCCGGAAGCACGAGGGATACGGCCTCTGGCGCCGTGCGCCCGCGTTCGCCGGCCGTCGCCGCTTCGGCCGCACGTATAACGAGCGTTGCACCTGGTCGAGGTCCGGCTGGCTTTGTCATCCGCGATTTCAGAAATCCCATGCCACCCTCCAACTTCAGCCCCTGCTATGACGCGAGTCGCGCGTGAACGCTGCGTTTCCCCACACGCCTTCGCGGGTTATCCCAACCAAAGCCGCGGCGTCGCGCCTTGCACTGCCCCTCTCTCCGGGCGCATGTTGGGTCAGACACGTCGTCAAAGACCGGGTGCGAGACCCTCGAGGAACAGCCATGTCGACTACCGCTATCGCTGCGTCATTCTTGGCTGGATTTCTGGCCGTGCTGGTTTTTCATCAGGGCGTTTGGGCAATCTTTGCGGCGGCCGGTAAAACGCCACGGCCCGCTTGGGACATGGCACGTGGTGGTCCACTTCGTGCGCCGGCTGTGATCAACGCCGCTTTCTGGGGCGGCGTTTGGGGCATTGCCATGACCGCGCTTGTGTTGCCGGCTTTCCAACCCACGCTTGGATATTGGGTGACCTGCATCGGCCTTGGTGGTCTGTTGACATCGATGGTCGCGTTGCTGGTTGTATTTCCCATGAAGGGTATGAAGTTCGCTGCCGGCTGGAATCCTGCAATCTGGATCTTCGCGCTCCTCGTGAATGGCGCCTGGGGCTTCGGTTTCGGATTGTTGCGCACACCGATGGCAGACCTGCTCAAACGGGCGGTCGGCTGAGGGGCGACGGCTAAGTTGCGTGAACGCGATGCCGCGACCATGAGCGCATTCTGTTCTCATAGGATCAGAATGCGCTCTAGATGTCCCTGTTATGACGCATTTTCTACGATGAACCGGTGTCCACTTCGTCGGAAAATGCTCTAAACAGCGGGATCTGAACAGCCGGACATTCACAGGAACAGCCCATGATGTACCAGAACATTCTTGTCGAAACCCACGGCAAGGTCGGCCTCATACGGCTCAACCGGCCGCAAGCTTTGAACGCACTTAACGCGGCTTTGATCGCTGAAATTTCCCACGCGGTTGATAAATGGGAAACCGACGACGCCATCGGCTGCATCGTTTTAACGGGCTCTGAAAAGGCATTTGCGGCTGGTGCTGACATCAAAGAGATGCAGTCTAAAACCTACATGCAAGCCTACAAGGAGGACTTCATTGGCGCTTGGGACCGCGTTGCACGCTGCCGTAAGCCAACCGTCGCGGCCGTCGCCGGTTTTGCGCTCGGCGGCGGGTGCGAAGTTGCCATGATGTGCGACATCATCATTGCCGCGGATACGGCAAAATTCGGCCAGCCCGAAATCAAACTTGGCGTCATGCCAGGCGCAGGCGGCACCCAGCGCCTGACCCGCTTTGTCGGCAAAGCCAAGGCCATGGATATGTGCCTAACGGGCCGTATGATGGATGCCGCGGAAGCTGAGCGCGCCGGCCTTGTTTCCCGCGTGTTCCCCGCTGCCACGATGCTGGACGAAGCACTCAAGATCGCCGCCACCATCGCCGACATGTCATTGATTGCAACCATGATGACGAAGGAAACAGTCAACCGCGCCTACGAATCGACCTTGACCGAAGGCATTCGCTTCGAACGCCGCGTGTTCCACGCGATGTTTGCCACTGACGATCAAAAAGAGGGCATGGCGGCGTTCGTCGAAAAGCGGAAACCGACGTTCAAGGGCAAGTAAGGCCGGCTCGGCGGCGGTCGTGACGCTGCAGCTGTCACGCCGCGGCAATTGTCAATTTTGGCTGCGTGTGCCGCCCGATGAGGGCCGCAACTTCGTGCGCTGGAACGGGGCGGCTGAACAAGTAACCCTGGAGCAACACACATCCCGCGGCCCGGGCCCGATCCAGGTGCTCGCCTGTCTCGATGCCTTCAGCAACCGTCACCATGTCCAGGGTGCGCGCGAGCGATGTGACTGCCTCAACAATGGCAAGTGAGGCGCGGCTGTCAGCGATATCAGCAATGAACATGCGGTCTATCTTCAATTTGTCGAACGGGAAACGTTGCAAGTAACTCAGCGAGGCATAGCCCGTGCCGAAGTCATCCAGCGCGATACGGACACCAAGCGATTTCAGTCTCAAAAGCTGCTCGCGCGCCGACGGCTGATCACCCAATTGCAACGTCTCGGTCACCTCAAGCTCCAGGCGTTTGGCCGACAAACCTGTCTCGGCAAGCGTCATTGCTACTGTTTCAGCGATACCGCCCGCGTGAACCTGAACGGCCGACAGATTGACTGAGACGCAGATGTTTGACGGCCAAGTCATCGCATCGCGGCACGCCTGCTTCAGCGCCCAAGCCCCAATCGGCACGATCAAACCGCTTGCCTCGGCAAACGGAATGAAGGCCATCGGGGGGACCATGCCACGGGACGGATGACGCCAGCGCAGCAGAGCTTCAAAGGCGACCACTTCGGCGTGCGCCGCGTCGACGATCGGCTGATAATGCAGCTCGAATTGGCCTAGCTCCAAAGCGTTGCGGAGATCCACTTCGAGGGCGCGCTGGAGATCGGCCTCGTTTGCGATTGCCGGCTCGAAAACGGTGTGCCGACCGCGTCCTGTCTGCTTTGAATGATAGAGTGCCAGGTCTGCGTGCGAGAGCAGGTCGCGCGCACTGTGGCCGTGCTCCGGCGCGAGAGCGATGCCTACGCTTGCGCCGACCACCACCCAATGCTCGTCAAGTGCAAATGGCTGAGCCGTCGCTGCAACGACACGCGAGGCAAGCGCTGCGGCGGCACCCGTTGTCGCAGCGCCGATCTCGATGATGGCGAATTCGTCGCCACCGACGCGCGCGACCAGATCCCCATCGCGCACCAGGCCTTGCAAGCGTTTTGCAACCTCGGCCAGCACGGCATCACCGGCGAGATGGCCGTAGGTGTCGTTGACCGGCTTGAACTCATCGAGGTCAATGAGGTGGACCGCGAAATCCTTTGGGCCACCGGGTGCCGCACAGCGCCGATCAAGGTCGTCCCGGAAGGCACGCCGATTGGCAAGACCCGTCAATGCATCGGTCTGCGCAAGGACCGCAATGCGCTCTTCTGCCTGGCGATCTCGTGTCACGTCTTCATGCACGGCCACCCAACTCCCATCCGCAAGCCGTTTGTTGGCAAGCGCGATGATGCGACCATCGTCAAAGTATTGGTAGATTGAGAACATCTGGCCGCCCGCGATGAAGCGTTCCAGGGGCGCGCGCGAGTCTTCGCCGTCAACGGGTCGCACAAGTGGCGGCGCGTGGCGCTCTGCGGCGGTCGTCACGGTGGCCCCAGGCGTCGTATCGGGCGTTTCGTATTCGACACGCACGATACGGCTCTTGCGGTGCTCCAGGATGTCGGTCGCTGGCGTGCCCTGGCGGGTCAAGGCGTCGGGCAACGCGTACATGGCGCGATACATATCGTTGCAAAGCACAAGTTTCTGATCTGAATCGAACATGGAAATGCCGCGCGCCATGTTGTTGAGCGCGATATCGAGCCACCGGTTCACCTGCTCGACTTCGTTCCGGTTTCGCGAAAGGGCGAGCGCGTTGTCCCTGAACACCTGCACGGTTCGCGCCATCTCGCCAATTTCATCGGCATCCAGCAGCGACGGCACTGGAGCGGGTGTGTCGATTGAGGCGAGTTGGTGCAAGGTACACCAGACGGCGCGCAAACGCCGTATCGCGTCGCTAAATAGGATCAAACCGAGGGGACCGATGACGACCAGTCCGACAATCAGCACTCCGATTGCCAACACCTCAAGCCGGCTCGCTTCAAGTGTCAGTCCGTCGACCAAGCTTTTCGAAGCTGCAGCTCGCTTTTTTTGCTCGGCCGCCAAAACGGCTTCCATGGTTATGGCTTGGCTCAAATAGGCCTCGAAAGCGTTTCCGTTGGCGGAAGTAGTGTGCGCCTCAATCAGGTTATCAACGTCAGCCCCTCGGGCGAACAACGTGGCCACCAACCGCTCGATCTCCCCCGTCAGTGCCGCCCGCGAAACGAGCGCAAGCGCTCGCACTTCGATGTCGTGCAGGCTCCCGTTTGTCGCTGACACAAGATTGGGGTTCCGCGCAGTTGAAATGTCAGTGATCAGACGTTGATGGCGCTTCAGCAGTGCCTGCAGTTCGATCACGTGCCCAATGCCACCGAGCCCGTCCTGTGACAGTTTTGCCGCCGCCGACATTGTCCGATGTGCCAGATGCGACCCAGCCAGCGCCAAAACGAGGAGCAACAGGACGGCTGCGCCAAGAAGGCTGTAAAATCGAAACGTGAGGCGGCGCGTGTCGAACCATGCTGGGTGCTTGCGCATACCAGTCTCCCGGAAATACTATCTTTGCGGGAAGAAACTACATACTTAACGTAAAGATTGTAGAAACAGCGACAGTGTTACGGGATTTTCTGGTCTCCTAACGACAAAGTTTCGCGACGACCGTGCCGATCGGACCCGGTCAGGCCGGGACTAATACCTTCGCACCTCTCGTTGGGGGCAAACAACTCTCAATTCGCCGCCAAAAAGCGTTCAAGTTTTTTGCGCTGCACGTCATCGGGTTCCTGGTAGTTCAGCGTGCCGACGAACTTGCCCGCCTTGTTCATGAGATACACCGATGACTCGTGGTTCATCGTGTATCCGGTCGAGGTCGGCACTTTTTGATACAGCGCGCGATACGCCTTTGCGATGCTGGCAATCTCAGTCGGTGTGCCAGTCAAGCCGAGGATGCGCGGGTCGAAGTTGGACAGATACGTTTTCAGAAATGGCGGCGTGTCGTGCTCGGGATCGATGGTAACGAATACCACTGCCAAGTCCTTTGCCAGCGGGCCAAGTTCAGCCATCCGGTTGGTCAACTCCAGCAGCGTTGTTGGGCACACGTCCGGACAGTTGGTAAAGCCAAAGAAGAGCGCAAAGGGCTTGCCGAGGAGGTCTTTGTCCGTGAACCGGCGGCCCTCGTGCGACAGGAGGCTAAAGGGGCCGCCAATTTGGGCCGCCAACGGCATGCTGCCGGGGTTGCCCCCTGGCTTCATGCCGAAAGCAACAAGGCCCGCAACCGCCGCCAAAGCGAACACAGCGGCCCAGGCGGCGTAGCGGATCAATTTCAAAGCGTTCATGACCAAAGTCCTCGTTGACCATATCCTGGCTGGTCAAGACCTGTGTGCCAAGGTCCGTTGCGCCGGACTTTCACGGTGAAGCTGGCTCCACCCGTGATGCCGGCGTCAATGGTGATGCTGGCCCTTTGGCGCGCCGCCGCTCGACGCCGGCACGACCGCGAACTCAATCTCGACCTCGCCGGCCCTTTCAAAGCGCAACTTCGCCTTGACCGGCTTTCCCGTCACCGGGGCCGCCGTCAGATCCAGGAACATGACGTGAAAACCGCCCGGCTTAAATTCAACCGCCTCGCCGGGCTTAATCTCGATGCCATTGGGGAGTTCGCGCATTTTCATCATGCCCCCGTCCATGGCCATTTCGTGCACTTCAAAGCGCTTGGCAAAGGGCGCGCTGCCACCAATCAGCCGATCCGGCACGCCGCCGCCATTGGTGATGGTCATATAGCCCCCCGCGACACGCGCGCCTTTTGGCGGCTCGCGTGTGAAAGCGCCGCCAACAGTGAGGTCGCCGACCCTAATAGGCGCGCTGGTGGTTGGCTTTGCCATGGGCTGACCGGGCGCTTGAACGAGCAGCACGGGAGCGGGATGTTTAAAGGCATGGGCATCGGTGCCTGGCGCGGCATCGGGCGCCATAGGGAAGAGCGTCAAACCAAAGCTGGCGCCGAGGCAAGCCAAAAACACGGTGACGGTGAGGCGCGCGGAGATGCAGGGATAAGTCATGGGATGTCCATCAACTGAAGCTGGTTTTGGATGTGCGTCGTGCCGATCGGTCGGCAAGCTTCAGGCGGAGGGGGGGCCGCGGGGCCAGGGTCTGCGATGGTCCTCAACGGGGGCTGGCGCAGCCAAGGCTGTACCGATTGGACTGGCGACACGGTCCCCGGCAATCCCGGAAACGCTTGGCAGCGATCCTGTAAAAGCCCCACCGCAGAATAGGTCACAACAGTCGTGAGTGGCGGCTTTGGCCGGGCCATCTGGCTGGGTCGGCAAGTTTTGAACCGGGCCAGCGGCCGTGTGGCACAACACACTTCCGGGGAAGCGCGGTTGCGCAACGCTCCCGGTTGCCCACACCATCGTGTTCACGACCAGTGCGTACACCAGCAATGCGACGAGCCGTGGGCTGGGGCGCGATCGAGCCATGCCTCCCGTATCGGCTGGTAATGGCGGCATCACAATGCGACGGAAGGCGCGGGCGACGGAAAAGTGGGCGGCGGAAAAGCGGGCGGCGGAAAAGCGGTTTTGGCAATTTTGCGAGCCGGGTCGGCCAAAACATTGACCAGAATGTACAAATCGGGGCGACAGGAGTAGAAATTCAGGCCGACCTTTGTCAAAGAGAGGAGGGTGGTCATCGGAACGGGGAAAGTTTTATGTCACATGGACACGGCGCTGGTCACAGCGCGGAGGGCGACGGCAACAAGAAGATCGCCATCTTTATTTCAGTCATCGCGCTATTTCTTGCTATCGCCGAGACATTCGCAAAGAGCGCGCAAACGAACCAGATCAGCTTCAACGTTGAGGCGTCAAACCTCTGGTCGTTCATGCAGGCCAAGACCATCCGCCAAACAACGCTGCGCACTGCGGCGGAGCAAATGTCGATTGACGTGGCGCTGGCGAAAGACCCGGCCGTGAAGGCGGCGCTCGAAAAGCAGGTCAAGTCATGGTCGGCAACGGCCGATCGCTATCAAAGTGAGCCGGGAGTCGACAAAGCCGGAAAGCCGATAATCGACCCCAAGACCGGGCTTAACAAGGGGGAGGGCCGCAACGAATTGATGGCACGGGCGATTGGGATGGAAAAACTGCGTGACGTTGCCGCCGACAAGTATCATCTATTTGAAATTGCTTCAGCCTTGTTCCAGATCGCGCTGGTCCTAACGTCGGTTTATCTGCTCACACATGCCTCACTGTTGCTCTGGTGCTCGTTCGGCTTGTGCGGCATGGCCTTCGCGCTGATGGGAGCTGGTTTTTTCAAACCTGACCTTATTCATCTGGTGCATTGAACTGTCCCGTCAAACCGGCGCCGACCGCAACTCACTGTTTGATGGTGGCGAGGCGCTGCCAATCGCCAATCTGTAACCGTGCGACGAGTGAGTAGGACCCGTTGTCGACCCGAAAGATGCTGGCTTCTCCTTCCCTTACCTCAAACCATTCTTTGCCGAAAGCTTGAGTGATGTTGGCGCGATGGGTGACAAGCAAGCGATTGTTCCCGGCTGGCAACGGCGCGGCGGCTAACTGCTTCAGCGCGACGGCCCGCCGCCGCTGTTCGTTCGGTGACGTCACGAGGCTTCCCTCGGTCAACTCCGTTACGGGTTTGGCATCTTTGAAGCCCGCGAGCACGGCCGTTTGATATCCGCGACTGAACCGACTGGTCAAAACCTCACCTATGGGCACGCCGATCGCGCGCAAACTTTCGCCGAATGTCCGTGCCGCGGCGATGCCGGCGTCCGTCAGCGGCTGCTGGCCACGCACGACCTTAAAGTTGCGCGGTTCAGCATCAAACTTATCGGGGTCGGCCGTTGCATGCCGCATAACAATCGCGTGGCCACCGGCCCGCAGCGCCTTCAACAGATCGACATCCGCTTGTGTCGGGGCCGATCGCGTTGGAACCGCTGCGGCTGGCGGTGTTGTCTGTTGAGGCGCTGGCCCAGGCGGCGTCTGCCCCACGGCAGGTGTTCCGGCGACCAACACTACACCCCAGAAAACGGCGCTCGCCACTTGGCGCGTTGCGCTGGTCATCAGACGTCTCTCATCGCGCATAAACTGCTGATCCGTCATTCGAAAGTACAGCGGCTGGACGACACACACCGAGGTCGGGATATACCGTCCTAGTGTCGCCAGAAAGACAGGTCACAGTCTAGCACGAACCGGAAGGCTCGGCTCGCGCGGAACGACACTTCATCCAACGGATACCAACTCTTTTGCAAGTGAGAACGCAATGCGCCGGACACGTCTCAGGGCCACTATTTTATTTGCAGTTATTCTGTTTCATGGCCCGGCGTTTCACGGCCCCGCGTCTTACAGCTCAGCGGCTGCCAGCGAGTTGCTGATTGGTCCGCGACTCGAAGCGGAACTCAGCGGCCATACGGTTAAAGGCTATTATCTCGCCGACAAGGTCAACTTTGTTGAAGTGTATGTTGCCGGTGGACGGATCGCGTACAAGGACGACTTGAAGGCCGATGCTGGCAAGTGGAGCGTGCGCGGCAAACTGTTTTGTACCTTTTACGACACGATCAGCGGCGGTTGCTGGTATGTGGTGAAGCATAGTCCGAACTGCTTTGAGTTCCATCGTGAAAGTGACCACGAGGAAGGCAGGGTAACGCTTGATGTTCTGGTCAGCGTCAAGGCGCATGCGCGGGCTGCACGCGATAGCGATAAAGTGACTTGCGATGCATGGTACGGGGCTTGATTTGGGTGCCCTCACGGCGTCGCAACGGGAAAAGCTTCATGGTCACGATCCGCAAAGTCACCATCTGCAAAACCATTGCCATCGTGCTGCTTGCAAGTGCGGTCCATAGTCAAACGGCCGCGGCGCAACAGTCCCGCGGCCTCAAACCAGAAATCATGACTTCTATCGAAGCCCATCGTCGAGCGTCGGCGGGCGAGATCGTGCTCGTTGACATTCGGACGCCCGAGGAATGGCGCGAGACAGGCGTGCCAGCATCGGCCCAAGCCATCACGATGCACCAGGATGTGGCAAAATTTTTTGCAGCCCTGGGCGCTGCGACAAAAGGTGACCGAACGAAGGCTGTTGCCTTGATCTGTCGGACAGGCAACCGCAGCGCAGCCCTCCAAGCTGAACTTATAAAAGCCGGGTACAATAACGTTATTGACGTGGCCGAGGGCGTTGTCGGTGGGCGACACGGCGCTGGTTGGCTGAAGGCCGGATTGCCAATCAAGTGAAGGGGACGGCTCGACCGCCGACGCACAGTCGGCCTGAATAACCCGACCGTGATACCCGACTAGGAGCTTGTTTGAGTTTGGTGGAGCTGAGCGGAGTTGAACCGCTGACCTCTGCAGTGCGATTGCAGCGCTCTCCCAACTGAGCTACAGCCCCGGCGCAAACGACGTAGCGACCGAGCTCTTTCTCTGTCAAGAATTGGGCAGAACTCTGGCGAAACTCCGGACATGGTTCGGATTAGCCAGGCGCAATTTTTCACGGTTCGAGGCAGCCGCAATGACACCGACAAAACCGTCCAGACCGTCCGCCCTGTCACCGGGGAAGGCCTGGGGTCTGCGCCGGATGGCTGGTGCGGATGGCCGTTTTGCCATGCTCGCCGCCGATCAACGCCCCCCGATCATGAACCTCGTCAAAGACAAGCGTCGCGAGACCGAGGCGCGTTTTGACGATGTGGCCCACGTCAAGGAGTTGATCGTTGAGCACCTTGCACCTGAGGCGACGGCTGTGCTGCTTGACCCGATTTGGGCCTACAAGCGTTGCATACCGCATGTCTCGCCACGGCAGGGTCTGCTTCTGACGCTTGAGGATCATGCTTTCAAGGACACACCCGAAGGCCGCTATTCGAACGAGATCGCGGATTGGTCGGTGGACCATATCAAACGCTACGGCGCCGACGGTGTGAAGGTTCTGGCTTGGTATCGGCCAGATGCTTCGAAGGCAGCGCTGGAGCATCAGGCGCGCTTTATTCGCAAGATTGGCGATGATTGTCGGCGCAACGACATCTGCTTTCTGCTGGAATTCCTGCTCTATCCGCTCGGTGGCGACGTCGGCTACGCTGAAGATCCAAAAAAATACCCCGAAATGGTCATCGAAAGCGTGCAGCATTTTGCTGGTGCTGAATACGGCGTCGATATCTTTAAACTCGAGAGCCCGCTGCCATCGAAGGCGCTGCCTCCGGCGCACGAGATCAGCGCTGCAGCAAAGGCCGCCCAAAAACTGTTTGATGACCTGGGTGCGGCCTGCGGTCGGCCTTGGGTGATGTTGTCGGCTGGTGCCTCCGCAGCGGACTTCAGCAATGTGCTGAAATATGCCTATCGCGCTGGCGCAAACGGCTATCTGGCCGGGCGTGCGATCTGGTGGGATGCGATGCAAGCCTATCCGGATGTGGCGGCGGCGACCGCGCATTTGCGGACCGACAGTGTGCCCTACATGCGTGAGATTAACACGCTGACCGCAAAGTTCGCTGTGCCAATTTCGGCGTAGCCTTTTATAAGTCGCGCTCCCACGTCTCGCCGACAAGGTCTTGGCCAAATCCACGATAGGCCTCGGATGCGGTCATGGCGAAACCCAAACTCTCATAGAGACGCCGCGCTGGGATCAGCACATCGTTGGTCCACAGCGTCATGCGTGTGTACCCCGCGTCTCGGGCGAACTGTAGGGCGGTATCAACGAGGCGTCGACCAAGTCCCGTGCCGCGGGTTGTTGGTTCAACATAGACGAGGCGGAGCTTTGCGGTCGTGTCGTTTTTTCGAACAACAACAGCCGAGCCGAAGATGACGCCATCCCTTTCGGCAATGATGCAACGTTCGCATATCGGATCGTGGGTTTCGATGAACTCCGCCGCTACCCGCGCGACCATGGCCTCAAAGGTGCCGTCCCAGCCATACTCGGCGGCGTAGATGACGCCATGGCGATGTATGACCCAGCCGAGATCACCCGGTTTGTGTGTGCGCAAAATCATAGCTGGCTCGTGGCTGGCCCCGGAACGTCGCACGCCGCCGTTCGGTACCCCGTCATCGGGGCGGGATACCTCAGGGCGACCAGGACCGTTGTCCTGTTCAGGTTATGCCCCGGACGCCAATCACCTGTTCGGCGAGGCGCCCGGTCAACTCACTGAGATGGTGGAACTTGGCCGTGTAAGTGCCGACGCCGGCGGTTGCAGACCGTAGCTCGACGATCAGGTCAACCATCTCGTTTTCCGGTAGGTGCGCCTGCACGGTGTCCCAGCCGGTCCAATCTGAGCGCATGCCAAACCCAAGGATCTGGCCACGACGCTGGGCGATAATTGCGTTCACCCGCGCTGTGGCCTCCGAGGGCACGGTGATTTCGACTTCCATCACGGGTTCAAGCAGCACAGGCTGACACTTCGGCATACCGTCGCTCATGGCCAGTCGACCGGCTTGGCGGAAGGCCATGTCGGAGCTATCGACCGCATGATAGGATCCGTCGAGTAAGGTGACGCCCACATCGACCACCGGAAACCCAAGTGGCCCGCGGGTGAGATAATCGGAGACACCGATTTCGACAGAGCCGACGAATTGCTTCGGCACGGTGCCACCGTGGATCTTGTCGCCGAACTTGAAGCCTTCTCCGCGCGGCAACGGCGCGATTGCAATCAACACATCGCCAAATTGTCCGTGGCCGCCGGATTGTTTTTTGTGTCGGCCGCGAATCTCGGTGGCTGCGCGGATTGTCTCCTTGTAGTTCACTTGGCGTCGGCGCGTGTCGGCGTCGACGCCATATTTGCGGTGCAGCCGTTCAAGCGCAACGCGCATATGCATTTCGCCCTGACCCCAAAGCACAATCTGATGCGTGTCCTTGGCGTGCTCGACGCGCAACGACGGGTCTTCTTCAGTTAGCTTTGCCAGTGCCATCGATAGTTTTACTTCGTCTTTGCGATCCTTCAGTTCGATCGCCTGACCATAAACCGCGTACGGCCGAACGAGAGGCGCTGCCTGTCGGATCGTGCCTTTTTCAGCGGTCAGCGTCTCGGCTGTACCGATCCGTTCAAGCCGCCCGAGCGCGACCGTATCACCAGCCAGTGCCGGGCCACGTTTGCGGACCGTTTCGCCGATGAGCGAAAATACCCCGGAAACCCGATCCTCGGCGTTCTCACCCCTCAACACGGTGCCGTCGCCAACCTCGCCGGTCAGCACGCGCGCAACGCTCATTTTGCCGCCGTGGGGTGTGTGAATAGTCTTGATGACCTGCACGGCCGAGCGTGCCTTCTCGAGCTTCAAACGCCGCGCCGTTTGTTCAACGAACGGGGCCTCGTGGCGCAAGGCTTTCAGCAGCCTGACGATGCCGTTGCCATTCGCGGCAGAGCCAAGGAATATGGGGCAGATGAGCCCGTCGCAAAGCTCTCGACGCAACTCGTCAAAAACCTGATCGGGTGGTGGTGTTTCGTCGTTGAGCAGTTGTTCCATCAGGTCATCATCGAAATCGGCGACCTTTTCCAGCATCTGGAACCGAGCTTCCGTCTCCCGGTCCTTCATGTCGGCGGGCATATCGATGCGCTGGCTCTCGGCGTGCGGGCGGTAGAGGTAGGCCCGCGCTGAAGCCAGATCTACGAAGCCTGTCGCGACGCCGTCCTTCCAGATCGGCACCTGACGCAGGACGAGCGGTTTGGCACTTGCCGGCTGCAGCATTGGCAGGATGTCACGCACGCGCGCACTAAAGCTGTCGATCTTGTTGAGGAACAGCAGGTGCGGAATGCCGCGGTCCTCAAGCGATTTCAGGATCAACTGTAACGCTGGCAGGCGTTTTTCGTCCGGTTCACAGACGACAACGGCTGCGTCGCAGGCGGCAAGCACGGCCGCACTTTCAGTTTGGAACTCGATCGATCCCGGACAATCGATGAAGGTGAAGTGGTCGTCGAGAAAGGTCACGTCGGCTATGTTCAGTTCGGTGCTCATGCCGTGCGCGCGGGCCTCAGGCGAGGCGTCGCCGGTGGTGTTTTTGTCGGAGGTCCTGCCCTGGCGGGTGATGGCACCGGTGCGGGCGAGGATGGCTTCAAGAAGTGTGGTTTTGCCGGACAGATAGGGTCCGACGAGGGCGATGCATCGAGACGACTTTTGAGGTGCTCCATTTTTTGGTCCCCCGCGGCTTATTCGTGCTTTGGACGACGCAGCGGACTCGACAACTCTGGGGCCTGGGGATGTACCCATGACGTCCTCCTTGGGTTCGCGAGACTGCACGGGTGCGGCCTCGCCCACGCTGCCAAAATGGCAGAGGGCCAACAGACGCAATGGGCGGGGACAGCACACGATCGCGCTGTCTCGGCGCACCCCGCGCCTGAGGAAGGGCGCGTCGAACCGATAGTCTGCGCCCGTCGGTCACAGCCGGTCAAGACGGAATGTCGCAGGTGGAATGTCGCAACGTGGCCGCTGGCCCCCCGAGACCGACCGGCGCCGCCGCAACACAGTTTCGGCGGTTCGGGCCAGAAGCTGCCGGAACCTGCGGCGCGATTATCGGCCCGAGACGGCAGCTTCGACCAGCTGCGGACATCGTCCAAAGACGCTGTTTTTGACTGTCCCAAATTCTTTGTTCGTTGGTCTCCAATTCTTTGCCTGGGTCGATGCAGCGTGACGCGCCGTCAGATGCCGAAGCCATCGCGCAAGACGCGCAGCAAGTGCCGGATGAAGTCTTGCTCAGTTGCGATGCAGTCAACACGCTTGAATACGTCGGGCTTGTCTTTGGTGAGTTCCTGATTGCCAATGAACTGCAGACCGATTGGGTCGCTTGTCCGCACAGAATAATGGGCGAGCGCTCGAACTCCCCATCCGCCATCTCCGAATAGCGCCAAATTCACACCGTGGCCGACTTCCAGTTTGGGACTGAACCTCATCCGCTTCGCACGCTCAGCGCCAGCAAGTTGACCCAGCG
Source organism: Hyphomicrobiaceae bacterium (assembly GCA_031409695.1). Classification (GTDB taxonomy): domain Bacteria; phylum Pseudomonadota; class Alphaproteobacteria; order Rhizobiales; family Hyphomicrobiaceae; genus JABFRJ01. The sequence goes on along the minus strand of JANNXS010000243.1, from coordinate 236 downwards.
CGACCTCAGCATCCTTCAGCCACGCTGCAGGGTCGTTATCACGGACGATCTTTGCGATTTCGTCGGCGAGGAAGAGAGGCTTGTCGGTCGGCATTGCGTAACCTTTCGATCGATCGTGCGACTACTGCCCATGCACTTCCAGAAACGCCTTGTTGACGCGCTCTCTATCATTGGCAGCACTCTCCTCAATCCAAAACTCTTCGCTCTCTTCCGACCCCTGCTGCGCCAGATGAACC
>JANNXS010000242.1:0-14064 GCA_031409695.1 Hyphomicrobiaceae bacterium | reverse complement strand
GGTGCGGATGAAGTCGTCGTGGCCAGTGCCGAGCGCCGTCATCAACGCGCGGAAACGGTCTGAGTTCTTGGTCGCGAGTTCCAGCGGCGTGATACCTTGCGCCAAGGCCGTCTGCTTCATCTTGAGGCCGTGCTCGTCCGTGCCGGTCAGATGGAACACGTCTTTCCCATCAAGTCGCTCGAAGCGCGCGATGGCATCGGTCACAATAGCCGTATAGGCGTGGCCAATATGAGGATCGCCGTTCGGATAAAAGATCGGCGTGGTGAGATAGAAACGCGATTTTGCAGGCTGGCCGCTCATGGGAGGGCTCCGGAAGGTCAAGGAGTGGTTGGGGCGGGTATAGTGCGGGTCGCGGCATGCGACTAGGGCGCGTGTTTGGCACCCGGGCGGGGCAATACCGTCGAAAGGCGGCCACGGCCGACAAGGGAGACCTGAGGAATTTACAGTTGAACTTTGTTTCAATTCCGCCACGGTCTCCGGTCAGAGCAACTGACGGATCGTCAGTGCCGACGATACGGTCCTGGATTTAGCGGACGTGGTGCTTTACGTAATGCCCAGGAAATCGGAGTGGTATCATGATACGGCCCCAGCACGCAGTTGCCAGAGTCGCCGCCTCTTTGGGTCTAGTCACCATCGCGATCTCGGGCTTGCCACCGCGCGCAGCAGCAACATCTCCGCAACCAGGACCTGCAGGGTTGCCGCCGCCGATCAACTTGAATTGGCCACCACAACCGCCGACTTCGGCCTCCGCAACTCAAGCGACGCCGGCAACGCAAACAAACGCGGAACCAAAGCCTGAGACGGTTGTTCCTGTTGAGCCGGTCAAAGCCCCAGTATCGGCTGAGCCACGTCCAGTATCGCCTGAGCCAAATGCGGATCAGACGCGCCCTAAAGTGGCGGCTGAACCGGAAACGCCAGCATTCACACTCGGCCCCGACCTGACGTCCCGCTTGAAGGCCATGAGGCTTGGCGACGCCAAGTCCCGTGCGGACCGCGACGCAGCCGTCAAGGTTTACGAGGCGCGCCAGGGCGTGCCGCTCTGGGTGAGTGAAGAAGGGTTCAAGCCCGAAGCCATCGCTCTCATGAACGAAATTAAGAGCGCCGACAGTTACGGTCTTCAGGCCTCTGCTTTCAAACTACCAACGGAAACATGGACCGCCAAGCCAACGACCGCGCAGTTGATCGAGTCCGAAAGCACGCTTTCGCTGGCAGCCCTCCTGTATGCCCGCCACGCCCGCGGTGACCGCGTAGACCCGCTCTCGCTTAGCAAGCTGATCGATCGCAAAGCACAGGTGTATGAGCCCGCAAGCGTGCTGACGGAACTCGGCAAGGCCGCAAAGCCGGATGAGTACATCCGCGCTATGCATCCTTCGCACCCGCAGTTCGAACGGCTGCGGTTGAAATATCTCGCTGTGAAAGCGGGGCAGAACCTCAACCCGGCCACTTTGCCGCCGCCGGCTCCCGCGCCTGACCAGCCGCCCGGCAAGACGGCCACCAAAAAGGGGCCAGTCGCGCCCGCACCGCTCACCAACGCGCAACTTGAACGCAAATTGTTCGCCAACATGGAGATGTGGCGTTGGATGCCCGACATGGGCTCAACGTACATCCAAAACAACATCCCGGAATTCACCACGCGCCTGATCCGCGATGGCAAGCTCGTGCACTCAGAACGCATCGTCACTGGTAAACCCGACACGCCGACACCGGTCTTCTCAGATGCCATGTCGATTGTGGTATTCAAGCCATTCTGGAACGTGCCTGAAAGCATCAAATGGAAGGAGCTACAGCCGCAACTCGCCCGCAATCCGGGTTCGCTTGAGAAGGCAGGGCTGCGCGCGGCCTACAACGGCAAAGAGGTCGATCCCCGATCGGTCGATTGGACAACGACCGATCTGCGCGCGTTCCATGTTTTTCAGCCGCCGGGTAGCGGCAATGCCCTTGGGGTCGTGAAATTCCTGTTCCCGAACAAGCACGACGTCTACATGCACGACACGCCGCAAAAACCGCTGTTTGAAAATTCAAGCCGAGCGTACAGCCACGGCTGCATGCGGGTGCGTGATCCGCTCAAGTTTGCCGAATTGCTGCTTGCCCACGACAAGGGCATGACCCGCGCTCAGGTCAATCAGCTGGCGGCGACGGGACCCGAGAATAACGAAATCCGCTTGACCAAAAAAGTGCCGATCCACGTCACCTATTTCACAGCGCACGTGGACGATGACGGCAACCTGAAAACGTTTGCCGATATCTACAATCACGAGAAAAAGGTGCATCTTGGCCTTGAGGGCAAGCAGCATCTGATTGAGCAGCCGAAGATCGAACGCGAAAAGGCGCCGCCGCTGGTCAGCGCAGTTGCCTTCCGCAAGGATCGTCAGCAGAACACGGACCCGGTCGGGGATTGGATGAAGAAGATCTTCAGTTTCTGATGGTCTTCCTTTAGCGACACCACGTCTGGCCGACCCCCTCGTCTGACCGAGCACTACCTTGTCGCCCGTGCGGAACGGCCATACACGGTGGACTCTGACCTTTGCTGTTCCCGTGCTCGAGGCCCCCATGAAAATCGCCGTCACCGGTGCTGCCGGCCGCATGGGCCGCGAGCTGATAAAGGCTATTCACGCAACAGAAGGCGCGGTTTTCGCAGGCGCCATCGAACAGGCAGCGTCGCCAGCCCTTGGGCAGGATGCAGGCGTGCTGGCTGGTATTGGGCAGACTGGCGTCCTAGTCAGTTCGGATGCGCTCGAGACCATCGTGCGCGTCGATGCCCTGCTCGATTTCACAACGCCGGCTGCAACGGTCGAGTTCGCGGGATTGTGCGCCAATGCACGCATTGTGCACGTCGTCGGCACAACCGGCATGAGCGCCGATGACCACGCGCGCCTGGATGCTGCCGCCCGTCACGCCACCATCATCCAGGCCGGCAATATGAGCCTCGGTGTGAACCTGCTAACGGCAATCACGCGCAAGGTCGCCGAAGTTCTGGACGCCGACTTCGACATCGAAGTTCTAGAGATGCACCACCGTATGAAGGTCGACGCCCCGTCCGGTACGGCCCTCATGCTCGGCGAGGCGGCAGCCGAAGGGCGCGGGGTAAAGCTCACCGACGTTTCACAACGTGTCCGCGATGGCCACACGGGCGCGCGCAAACGCGGCGACATCGGTTTTGCTACGTTGCGGGGCGGCAGTGTCGTCGGCGAACACACGGTGCTGTTCACGTCCGACACGGAGCGCATCGAGATCACACACCGAGCCGTTGACCGCGGCCTGTTCGCGCGCGGTGCCGTGAAGGCTGCCCTGTGGGGCCGCGGCAAGGGCCCCGGCCGGTTCGATATGATGGACGTGCTGGGTTTGGCGTGAGCACTATTCAGCCGCACGCCGCACACGGGCAGAGCGTCATTTTACCGACGAGAACGCCGTCGGTGCCAAAAGCTGGCTCACGATGTTTGCGACGATAGGGCCATCCTTCTCCGTCGCGGCGCGCTTTTCAATCCACTCAGGATCATTTTGGAATGCGGTCCACTTCTTCTCGCGCTCGGCGAGGCTTTCCCAAGCGATCAGGTAAATCAGTTGCTGGTTGCTTTCGCCGATGACCGTCGTCCAGAATCCGGCCTGCTTGATGCCGTGGCGCTGCCAGATGGCGAGGGTCGTCGTTTCGAAGCGTTTCATAAGTGCCGGCAGGCGGCCGGGCACGCAGTTGTAAATGCGCAGTTCGTGGATCATGGCGGGTCCTCACTGAGATACAAGAAAGTGATGGCAGCGATCCAGCGCGTCGGCAAGGTGAAGGTGGCGAGGTTGAAGTTGTCAACGATCGCACACTTGCGGTGCTCATGTGGCCACGCTGCTGTCTGCCCTGGTCAGCGCACCAACCCCCAAAGGATCGTGCCCGCGCCGCCGAACAGGCCAACGGCGAGCGCGCCGAACGCGATCATGAAACCGGCGCCGCGCTTGTTTGCGGCTGACGTGTAGCCGAACACGTAGTGAATGCGGCCGACAATCCAAACGAGCCCGAGCAGCGCCGCCCAACGATCTCCGACTGCGAGCGCGAACACCCACAACACCGGCAACATCATAGCCATTTGCTCAAGCGTGTTCACGTGCGCCCGGTAGACCCGATTGAAATCGTCAGGTCCGGTCGTCGCTGGTGCCTTGACCCCGTGCTTGCGGCGTGCCGACCCGATCAACACCATCGTCCAGACGTAAACGCCGACGATGCCGAGTGTGGCTAAGGCTGTGAGCGGATAGATCATCTGTTTCCCTCAATCCGTGCGGCACCCAGTACTGTGCCCAGTACTGTGCCCAGTACAGTGCCCAGTATCGCGCCGTGTGCCGTTTGCATTCTCTACCAAGCCTCGGTAACGCAGCGTGGTCTTTGTAACGCGACGCCTGATTCGGCTTACTTGCCTTGGAGTACCGGCCCCATGACCAATCCCGCAACTGCTAAAAAATGGGTCTATGCCTTTGGTGCCGGCCGCAACGATGGCACGGCCGCCATGAAGGACCTGCTCGGCGGCAAAGGTGCAAACCTTGCCGAAATGGCCACTCTAGGATTGCCAGTACCTCCAGGGTTAACGATCACCACCGAGGTCTGCACGGCCTTTTACGAGCTCGGCCGCAAGTTCCCCGATGGCCTGAGGGCCGAGGTTGATGTGGCACTCTCAGCCGTCGGCGCCGCTGTTGGCTGCACCTTTGGTGATGCGTCAAACCCACTGCTGGTCTCGGTTCGCTCCGGCGCGCGCGCTTCAATGCCAGGTATGATGGACACGATTCTCAATCTTGGCTTAAACGATGTCACGGTCGAGGGCCTCGCAAAGCGCACAGGCGACGCGCGTTTTGCCTACGACAGCTATCGGCGCTTCATCACCATGTACTCAAACGTTGTGCTCGATGTAGACCACCACAATTTCGAGGAGGCCTTGCAACGCCACAAGGACCTCAACGGTCATGATCTTGATACGGATCTGACAGCGGACGATTGGCGCAAGCTCGTGCCGGTTTACAAGAAGATCATCGAAGACCAGATCAACCGGCCGTTCCCGCAGGACACGCGTGAGCAGCTGTGGGGTGCCATCGGTGCCGTGTTCGGCTCGTGGCAAAATGATCGGGCCAACACCTATCGCCGCCTCTACGACATCCCAGATAGCTGGGGCACAGCGGTAAACGTGCAGGCCATGGTGTTTGGCAATCGCGGCAACACAAGCGCGACTGGTGTCGCTTTCACCCGCAATCCGTCGACGGGCGAGAACGCCATTTACGGCGAGTTCCTCGTCAACGCCCAGGGAGAGGACGTGGTCGCCGGCATCCGCACACCACAAAACCTGACCGAAAAAGCGCGTATCGAGGCGCTGAGCGACGCGCCGTCACTCGAAGCGCTGATGCCAAACACGTTCAAGGAACTGACCGACATCTTCGCACGCCTCGAAGGCCGCTATCGCGATATGCAAGACATCGAGTTCACCATCCAGGAGGGCAAACTCTGGATGCTGCAGACGCGCTCCGGCAAGCGCACGACCAAGGCCGCCTTCAAAATTGCCATCGACATGGCCAAGGAAGGTGTCATCACCAGGCAAGAAGCCGTGCTGCGCATCGAGCCAGACCAACTCGACCAACTTCTGCACCCAACCATCGATCCGTCAGCCCACAAAACCGTGCTGACCACGGGCTTAGCTGCCTCACCCGGTGCAGCCTCCGGCGAAATCGTTTTCGACAGCGAGAGTGCCAAAGCAGCCAAGTCCGCGGGCCGTGAGAGTATTTTGGTCCGCGAAGAAACCAGCCCCGAGGACATCGAGGGCATGGTCGCCGCCCAGGGCATCCTCACGGCGCGCGGCGGCCAGACGAGCCACGCCGCAGTCGTTGCGCGCGGTATGGGACGGCCGTGCGTGTGTGGTGCCGGTGCACTCAAAATCGATGCAGGCGCAGGCACTGTTCGCATTCTCGGAAAGATACTGAAAAAAGGCGAGATCATCACCATCGATGGCAGCACAGGCGAAGTACTCGAAGGCCGTGTGAAAATGCGCCCGCCGGAACTCTCGGGCGACTTTGCGGTGCTCATGACGTGGGCTGACAGCTTTCGCAAACTCGGCGTGCGCGCCAACGCCGATACGCCACGTGATGCACAAACGGCGCGCAGCTACGGCGCCGAGGGTATTGGTCTATGCCGCACCGAACATATGTTCTTTGAGAAGGATCGCATCCTCGCCATGCGCGAGATGATCTGTGCCGAAGATGAGGCCGGCCGCCGGCGCGCACTCGACAAGATTCTGCCGATGCAGCGCGCCGACTTCACCAAACTGTTTGAGATCATGGCGGGCATGCCCGTCACCATCCGCTTGCTTGACCCGCCGCTGCACGAGTTCCTGCCACATGAGGCAAAGGAAACGGGCGAGGTTGCGCGCGAACTGGGCGTACCGTTGGTGCGCTTGCAGGAGCGCATCAAAGAGTTGCATGAGGTTAACCCGATGCTGGGGTTTCGCGGTTGCCGCTTGGCCATCCGGTATCCCGAAATCACGGAAATGCAGGCGCGCGCCATCTTCGAAGCGGCCGTCGCCGCGGCCAAGTCGACCGGTCAACCCGTGGTGCCCGAGGTCATGATCCCGCTGGTTGCCTTCCGCCGCGAGTTCGACATTTTGGCCGACGTGATCCGCAAAGCGGGCGTGGCCGTCGAAACCGAAACCGGCGCAAAACTGACCTATTCAATCGGCACCATGATCGAATTGCCACGCGCCGCACTGAAAGCCGCCGAAATCGCCACGGGCGAAAACGGTGCAGAATTCTTCTCGTTTGGCACCAACGACCTGACGCAGACATGCCTCGGCCTTTCCCGCGATGATGCAGCGCCGATCCTGACAAACTACCTCGACGGCCGGATCATCGACACCGACCCGTTCGTGTCCATCGACCAGGAGGGCGTTGGCGAACTGGTCGAAATCGGCACGGAACGCGGGCGTCGTGTGAAGCCGGACCTCAAAATAGGCATCTGCGGCGAGCACGGCGGTGACCCCAAGTCGGTCGCCTTCTGCCATCAGATAAAGCTCGATTACGTAAGCTGTTCACCGTTCCGCGTGCCGGTCGCACGCCTTGCGGCGGCGCAGGCGGCAATCCGTGGCATGCCAGGCAAGAGTGAAGCGTGAAGGGTCCTCGGGGGCGTGTTTCAAACCGCCCAAGTTTCAAACCGCCCAAGTCTCAAACCGCCCGAGCCGCCGCCTGATACCAATCTGCGATCTCACAGCCCTGCATGAACACCAGCTCTTTACGCGCCAAGAGATCGTCGAGCATCTGCTCCAGCGCCGCAATCCGGTGCGGCACACCGGTGATGTAGGGGTGGATGGCAAAGCTCATAATCTTTGCGCCACCCAACGGGCCTGACGATGTGGACTCAGCGATCAGCCGGTCGGCCGTGGCCAGCGTCCGCGCCGCAAGTTCGCCGCCCGAATGATGTTGGATCATCAGCACCGGAATGTCATTGAGTTCGACCGAATACGGCATGGTCAGCATGTTGCCGTGCACAGTTTTTAGCGCACACGGCAGATCATCCACCACCCAATCGCCGACGTACTCGATGCTCGCCGCCGCGAGGTAATCGGGTGTTTCAAACGTCTCCGTCAGGCCCGGTGCGAGCCAGCCGCGGCAAGGCTTTCCAGTCGCAGTTTTTATCGCGGCCATTGTCTTGGCGATCATGTCCGGCTGGTCCTCAACGCGATGCGTCGGCACTTGCACGAACCCATGCCCCATGAATTCCCAACCCGCCGCATGGGCGGCCTCGGTGACGCGGGGATATGCCGTACACACGGATCCATTGATTGCGAGCGTCGGCTTGATGCCGCGGCGCTCAAACGCCTCCAGAAAGCGCCAGAAACCTACGCGCATGCCGTATTCGTGCCAGGCCCAGTTCGGGATATCTGGCGAGAGTTGCACACCCGTTGGCGCAACCAGCACCTGGCGCGGCGTCGGATTATCTATCAGCCAGTGCTCGACGTTCACGACCGGCCAGACGGCGACCGCCTTGCCATCCGGGAGCTTGAGGCGCGGTCGATCGATACTCGCCGCATAGGGCATTCTCTGCTCGGGTCGCATTGCGGGCATGTCTGGATCTCATCGGCCAGCAGAGCAGGGGTTCATGTGACGGACAAGCATCTTGGTGTGGTCCACGCAATTGCCGGGTGCGCATGGCCGCCGCTCCCTTTCCGACTAGTTGCGACACATTGGCTCTGGCATAGTGCCGCAAGCCCCGCATCAGACGGGTCCAGATTCGAGGAGGAACGACACCATGTCATACGTCAAGACTCGCAGACATATCATCAAAGGCATAGGGGCCACGGTCGGCCTTGTTGCAATGCCAGCCATCGTCCGTGGCCAAGCGCCGATCACACTGAACGGTGCCGTCCAATTCAGCGACGATCACGCCTTCAACAAAGGCCTCTTGAAATTTGAGGAGCTGGTAAAAAAATACTACGGTAAGCCGGTCAATTTCGTGCTGCACCGCAACTCGTCGCTGGGGCTTGAGAAGCAGTATTTCGAGTACATGTCGCAGGGCAAAGCCGTGGATTACGGCATTGTCTCGCCTGCGCACATGAGCACCTTCGCCAAGTCAGCGCCGTTCATTGACGCGCCTTTCGTCTTCAAAGATATCGCACATATGAACAAGGTGGTTGCAGCCAACTTGCTCAAGCCCATCGCCGACGAAGTTGCGCAGAAGGCCGAAGTTATGCTGATCGGCTCAGCTGGCGGCGGTGTACGAAACATTTTCTCGAACAAACCATTCAAAAATTTGGCCGAGATGAAGGGCCTCAAGGTTCGTGTTCAGGGCGCGCCGATATGGTCGCGTACATTTTCAGCAGCCGGAATGAGCCCGACGGTGATCGCCTACAACGAAGTCTACAACGCCATCCAGAACGGCGTGATTGCCGCGGGTGAAAACGAAGCTGCCGGCGTGGAAGCCATGAAGTTTTACGAAGTGGCGTCAAGTCTTTGCATGACGCAACATGCGGTATCAATCCGGCCGATCTGCTTCTCGGTTAAAACGCTCAAGACATTGCCGCAAGAACTCCAAGACGCCATCTTGAAGGCGGGTCCGGAAGCGGGCGACTTCGCGCGGACACTTGAATCAAGCGAGGAAGTGACAAAGCTGGACGCGCTCGAAAAGGCCGGTAAGCTAAAGCGGATCCCGTTTGAAGAGCGCGATGCCATGAAGAAGTTGGTCGACCCGGTCATGGCGACTTACGCCAAGGAAATCGGAGCTGAGGATATCTTCGCGAAGATCAACGCTGTCTAATGCCAGCGGTCATATGTCTTGACCAATTGTATCCGCGCGCTTGGTTGGTGGGGCGACCGCGTGCGAGCAAAAAAGCGGTTATGCCGTCGGTCAATTCTCTTGATCGGCGGCACGAGGCAAACTGCCGGGCTCAGGTCTGCGCGACGCTCCTTTGGGCGACGTCCGAAGTATAGCAAGCGTTGGTCTGCGCCTGAATCGCAGCGCGTTTATGCCGGGGGAGACGGGACACATGTCGTCTGACATACGGGCGCCGCTGGATGGGCCGCCGCCGCTGGTACAGCCGCCGCCGCCGCCGCAAAGCGCTCCAATTGGCTCGCTCGGGCCTTGGAAGCGGTTTACGGCTGGGTATGCGCGGGTGCTTGAAGTGATGCTGGCCGCCTGTGTCGGCATTCTCATCATCCCCGTAACGCTGCAGGTCATCTCGCGCTACACGCCCTTCATTCCCTCCTACATCTGGACTGAGGAGATGGCACGCTTTCTGTTCATTTGGACCATCATGATCGGGGCAATGGTCGGGGTGCGTGAATCGCAGCACTTCGAAGTCGACGTCTGGCCGGAATTGAACCGCCGGGCGGAGGCCGCAGTCCGCATCGTTGCACGCCTGGGAATTTTGGCGCTGGCCTTTGTCTTCCTTTGGGCCGGCACTGAGTTCACGAGGTTTGCCTGGAACAGAACCTCCGAGTTGGCAGACCTTCCACTGTGGACGATTCACATCGCATGGCCAATGGCTGGCATCACTTGGATTGTATTTGCAGGAGAGCAGATCGTCGACGAAATGCGCGTTCTGCTGGGGGGCAAAACACAATGACGGGTACCGTTCTGTCATCAGGGCAAGCAGCGCTGGCGCTGTTTGGTGCATTTGGATTGTTGTTGGCACTGCGCGTGCCCGTGGCATTTGCGTTAGGATTGTCCTGTCTGCCGATCCTCCTCATCGAGCCACGCCTGTCGATGATGATGCTGGCGCAAGAGACCTTCAATGCCTACAATTCTTTCATCCTTCTGGCCGTGCCATTCTTTCTGTTGACTGCCATTTTGATGAGCGTTGGTGGCATTACAGATCGCTTGGTGGCGCTGTCCAAAGCCTTGGTCGGACATTGGCCGGGGTCGCTTGCGCAGATCAACGTCGTGCTGTCCGTGTTCTTTGCCGGCATATCCGGCTCATCGACCGCTGACGCTGCCAGCCAATCCAAGATCTTCATAGATGCCCAGACCAAGGAGGGTTACGATCTCTCGTTCTCAATTGCGATCACGGCCGTTTCTGCCGTGTTGGCCGTCATCATTCCGCCGTCGATCCTGATGATCGTGTGGGGCGGACTGATCTCGACATCCATCGGCGCGATGTATCTGGCAGGCGTCGTTCCCGGTCTGCTGATCGCGGGCGCGCAGATGGTGACAGTCCACGTTTATGCCGTGCGCCGCGGCTATCCGACGTACAAGAAATCCACCTGGGTAGAGATGCGCTGTGCGGTCTGGCACGCTATTCCCGCACTCATGACACCGTTTCTGATTGTCGGCGGCATCCTTCTCGGTTGGTTTACAGCCACAGAGTCGGCGGCCATTGCTGTACTTTACTCAATCGGCTTGTCGGCTTTCTACTATCGTGAAATCGGCCCGAAAGAACTTTACAACGCCTTGCTCGAAACGGGCCGTTTGGCTGGCGTCGCTCTGTTCTGCATCGGCACGGCAAGCGCATTCGGCTGGCTGCTCGCCTACTACAAAATCCCCGAAACTCTCCTGGCCAACGTCTCGACCTGGGGCATGGGGCCAATTGCGGCAGGCTTTTTCATTGCCTTCTGCTTTCTCGTCGTTGGATGCTTTCTCGACGCAATTCCGGCCATCATCATTGTTGGAACTGTGTTGCAACCCTTGGCGCTGTCAGTTGGTTTGCACCCGGTACAATTCGCCATCATCTCGATTGTCTCGTTGGCGTTTGGCTTGGTCACGCCACCCTATGGCATGTGCCTGATGATTGCCTGCGCCGTCGCGGGTGTCCGGCTGCGGTATGCGCTCAAGGATACGATGATCATGCTCGTGCCAATGCTGGTGGTCTTGGCAGCCGTGATCATCTGGCCGAATGTATCGCTCTTCCTGCCGCGGTTGATTGTACCTGAAATGATGAAGTGAAAAGCGGCTGGACGTTGAATCTCGGTCACCGTTGATCGGCGCGCCGTGCTCGAGTCACTGGACCATGTGCAATTCAATGCAGCACGTCGTGCGGTTTTCACTGGCCGGATCAGTTGGCGCTGTTCACTATCCGATTTCACAGTCCTGCCGATAAGGCCATGTCGTCACGGTGCACCAGCTCGGTGCGCCCGGCGTGGCCGAGGATGGCTTCGACTGCTGCGCTTTTCTTGCCCGCAATCAGAGTTGCGTCCGCACTCGAGTAGGCGATCAGACCGCGGCCTAGTTCGACGCCGCCCGGGCCGCGGATCACGACCGCATCGCCGCGATCAAAGGTGCCGTCGACCTTGGTCAAGCCGGCGGGCAGCAGACTCTTTCCAGACAGCAGAGCCTTCTCGGCGCCGGCATCGATGTGCACGCTGCCGGCTGGTTCCAGCTGACCAGCGATCCAACGTTTACGTGCCGTCACTGGGTCTGAAGCCGCAAGGAACCAAGTGGCGGGCGCGCCTTCATTGATCTGGCGCAGTGGGTGCAGCGGTTTACCTGACGTGATGACCATGTGTGTGCCGGAGGCCATGGCAATCTTGCCGGCCTGTACCTTCGTCTTCATGCCGCCCTTAGAAAGTTCTGTGCCAGCATCGCCCGCCATGGCCTCGATTTCTGGCGTGATGGCGCGCACTTCTGCAATGTGCGTGGCGTTTGGGTCGGTGCCAGGCGGGGCCGTGTACAGGCCGTCGATATCAGACAGCAGCACCAAAACGTCGGCCGTAATCATGCTCGCAACGCGAGCCGACAGTCGGTCATTATCGCCGTAGCGGATTTCGGCTGTGGCAACCGTATCGTTCTCGTTCACGACAGGGATCACCTGATGCGCCAACAGCGTGTTCATCGTCCGCCGCGCATTCAAATACCGACGCCGCTCCTCGGTATCGCCAAGCGTCAACAGGATCTGCGCCGTCTTCAGGCCACGCGTTTGGAAGGCTTCCCTATAGGCGCTTGAGAGCGAGATCTGCCCGACCGCTGCCGCGGCTTGCGACTGTTCCAATTCGAGGGAACCTTTGGCCAAGCCCATCACATGCCGCCCAAGCGCAATGGCGCCCGACGACACCAGAACAACCTCTTTGCCGGCTGCCACCAACTCCGCCACATCATCAGCGATGGAGTTCAGCCAAGTGGCGCGCAAGCGTCCGCTGATGCGATCTACCAGAAGGGCCGAGCCGATCTTGACCACAATCCGAGTGGCTGCGGTCCATTCTGGGCGTGTTGCGCTCATCGGCATGCAGGCCTCCGTCCAACGGTTTGCCCAAGAAATCAGGCCAAGAAATCACGCCACGTAACGGCTGCAGGCAATAGCTTAGAGCATTTTCCGACGAAGTGGCTTCCCGGTTCGTCATTGAAAATGCGACCAAGCAAAGACCTAGAGCATTTTCCGACGAAGTGGCTTCCCGGTTCGTCATTGAAAATGCGACCAAGCAAAGACCTAGCGCGCTGCTCCGATTCCGTAGGATCGGAACGCGCTCTAGGTCACACAAAGCAACCGATTTTTGGTATCGGCGGTTTATTGCGTCATGCAGTCGCGGTCACCGCAAACCAAAGCGAACAGGCGCCGTGTTACCACAGCGCCTGTTCGCGTAAGGGCCGGAACGCCCCCAACTCAAGCTGTCGCCGGTTTGTCTTCAGCGACCCGATCCGAGTGAATGCGCAAGGGGCGGGCATTGCCATCGACCACTTCGGGCCCGACCACGACCTCTTCAACACCCTTGAGGCCAGGCAGATCGAACATGGAGTCAAGTAGAATGGCTTCCATGATCGAGCGCAGGCCACGCGCGCCTGTTTTGCGCTCGATTGCTTTGCGCGAGATAGATTTCAGCGCGTCCTGCGTGATGGTAAGCTTGACGTCTTCCATCTCGAAAAGTCTTTGATATTGCTTGACAATCGCGTTCTTTGGCGACGTCAAAATCTGGATCAAGGCGGCTTCGTCGAGATCTTCCAGCGTCGCGATCACGGGCAGTCGGCCGATGAACTCTGGGATAAGGCCAAATTTCAACAGGTCCTCAGGTTCAACGTTCTTCAACACTTCGCCGGTGCGGCGCTCGTCTGGACCCGTCACCACGGCACCAAAGCCAAGCGATGATCCACGCCCGCGACGTGAGATGATCTTTTCGAGGCCAGCGAACGCGCCGCCGCAAATGAACAGGATGTTGGATGTGTCGACCTGCAGGAATTCCTGCTGAGGATGCTTTCGGCCACCCTGGGGCGGCACGCTTGCGACGGTGCCTTCCATAATCTTGAGCAAAGCCTGCTGGACGCCCTCCCCCGACACATCGCGTGTGATCGACGGATTGTCAGACTTTCGGCTTATCTTATCGATTTCGTCGATGTAGACAATGCCGCGTTGCGCGCGCTCGACGTTATAATCGGCGGCCTGCAGCAGCTTCAGGATGATGTTTTCGACATCTTCACCGACGTAGCCAGCCTCAGTTAGCGTCGTTGCATCGGCCATTGTAAACGGCACGTCGAGAATGCGTGCGAGGGTCTGGGCGAGAAGCGTCTTGCCACAACCCGTTGGGCCAACGAGCAGGATGTTTGATTTGGCCAGTTCAACGTCGTTGTTCTTGGCGGCATGATTGAGTCGCTTGTAGTGGTTGTGTACGGCAACCGAGAGCACGCGCTTGGCGTGG
>JANNXS010000241.1:0-12899 GCA_031409695.1 Hyphomicrobiaceae bacterium | reverse complement strand
GGGTCGTTTCGCGGCGGGACAGCTTACAGTGTATAGTGCGATCAGCCAAGCGTTGCAGAGCCCAAACGTTGCAGAGCCAAGGGCCTCAACGAGCAAAACCGTCAAGCCGGGATCGAAGGCGATGCCATTAAAGCGACTGCGCCTGGGTGTGAACATTGACCACGTGGCGACCGTGCGGAACGCACGAGGCGGTCATGAGCCGGATCCGGTGCGGGCGGCACTGCTCGCCATCGAGGCGGGCTGCGATGGCATCACGGCGCACCTCCGCGAGGATCGTCGGCATATCACCGACGACGACATCACGCGGCTGAAAGCGGCCATCTCAAAACCACTCAACTTCGAGATGGCGGCGACGTCAGAGATGGTGGCCATTGCGTTGCGGACGCGGCCGCATGCATGCTGTCTGGTGCCGGAGAAACGCGCAGAACGCACGACCGAGGGCGGGTTAGATGTTGTGCGGCTGCAGGCTACGTTGAAACCGTTCATTGGAGAGCTCGCATCAGCTGGCAGTCGCGTGTCGTTGTTCATTGAACCAGATCAGTCGGCAATCGATGCCGCCCAATCGCTCGGCGTGCCGGTCGTCGAATTGCACACGGGAACCTACTGCCATGCCGTTGCCGCGGGGCAAGCCGACAAGGCCGCGCGCGAACTGCAGCGCATCGCCGTCGCCGTGGCACACGCAGCAGCGCATGGAATCGAGGTGCATGCGGGCCACGGACTGTCGTTCGCAACAGTCAAACCCATCGCGGCACTGCCTGACATCGTCGAGCTAAACATCGGGCATTTTCTCATGGGCGAGGCCATATTCATCGGTCTTCCGGCGGCGATCCGGCACATGCGGCAGCTGATGGACGAGGCTCGCGGCGCTGCGGAAACGCGGTCATGATTGGCCGCGAAACATCACCTCAGCCATCGCGAGACGTACGAATTGCCCTGACGATGGGGGATCCCTCCGGCATCGGGCCGGAGATCGTCGCCGCTTGCATGATCGAACCGCTGCCGGAGGGCGTCACAGCCTTCGTCGTCGGCGATGCCGGAGCGCTTCAGCACGCACTTGCGCAACGCCTATCGGATTGGCGCGTCCACATCATGGCGTCAGCGGATGATGCTCCCGCCGCACCCAAAACGATCCACGTCCTCGAGGCGGGTCAGCCGTGCGCCGACGTGGCCGTCGGCCATGTGAACGCCCGCTCCGGACGCGCCTCATTTGACTACGTCAGTTGCGCCATCGACCTCGCGCTTGCCGGTCGCATCGATGCCATTGTTACAGCCCCGATCAACAAGGCGGCCTGGCACGCAGCCCACATTCATTACCCTGGCCATACGGAGGTGTTGGCCGAGCGCTGCGGTATCGATGATTTCGCCATGATGCTGTTCAACAACGAGATCCATGTGGTGCTCGTATCGATCCACGTTCCGTTGCGTACGGCCGTCGATCTCGTCACCGTCGAACGCGAGCTTCGGATCATACGTCTTGCCAATCGAGCCCTGCGCGACATGGGCGTAACCCACCCCAGGGTCGCAGTCGCCGGCCTCAATCCCCATGCCGGCGAAGGCGGTCTGTTTGGAGGCGAGGACTCGACAATCATCGCCGAAGCTATTCGACGGGCCGTCGCTGACGGCATCGATGCCAGTGGCCCCTGGCCGGGCGACACGGTTTTCATGCAGGCGCGCAAAGGCCTCTTTGACGTCGTCGTGGCGCAGTATCATGACCAGGGCTTGATACCTCTGAAGTACCTCGGGCTGGATAAAGGTGTGAATGTTACCCTCGGCTTGCCTTTTGTCCGTACAAGCGTTGATCACGGCACCGCATTCGATATCGCGGGCCGGGGAGTGGCCGATGCATCGAGCCTTCGGGTGGCACTGGCCCAGGCGGCCCGCATGGCGGCTGGACGGCGAAGCGCAGCTCTGTGATGGGCAATAGTCGGCTGAGTTGAAGAATGGAGCTGCGCCTGATGTACCGACTTGCGCGCTCAACACTAGCCCGATGGCTTGCAAGCTTGCAATCTGCACGTCTCAAAAGCGTCACCGGCGGACCGTCGGATCGAGCCGACCGCAGCGCGCTGGTCGCGGGCACCGGGAACCCCGCGGAGCACATGGACGGCCTGCGCGCGTTGATCAATGCGTTGCCTGATGTCGTGCTTTTGCTGGATCGCAAGGGCGCGCTGCTTGCGGCCAATGTTGCGGCCGGAGAGATATTCGGCCGCCTCTATCTTGGCGAACATATTGGACGCACAGCGCGCCAGCCGGAACTTTCAGGCGCTGTGAATGCGACACTGGCGAGCGGCGAAAAAGCGGTCTTCGAACTGGCCATTAAAAAGCCAGCTGAACGCCATCTGGACGGCTCCGTTTCAAGGCTGGCGGGTTTCGCTGACCAGCCGGCGCTGATCGTCGTGCTTCAGGATATCAGCGAACGCGAGACGCTCGCGCGGACGCGGATGGAGTTCGTGGCCAATGCCAGTCATGAGTTGCGCACGCCACTGGCATCAGTGACGGGTTTCATCGAGACCCTGCGCGGTTCGGCCAAGAACGATACGGCTGCACGTGAGCGCTTTCTCGGCATCATGTCTGAGCAGGCACAGCGCATGAGCCTGCTGATCGACGACCTGTTGGTGCTCAGCCGCGTTGAAATGCGGGCACACCTCACGCCCGTCACCGCGACCGACCTCAATCATATTGCTGCTGAGTCTGCCCGGCTGGCCGAGGCGCAGGCCAGAAAAGAGACGATAACCGTCACCCTCGAACTTTCCGTTGCCGATATGACAATTCCAGGCGACCATGACGAACTCATGCAAGCCGCGCAGAACCTCGTGCAGAACGCAATTAAATATGGCCGTCCTGGCGGGCGCGTGGTCCTGAGAACGGCGCGGGAACGCGATCGGCGCGGGATCGCAACCGTCCGGTTGAGCGTAGAAGATAATGGTCCAGGCATAGCGGCGGAGCACTTGCCGCGGCTTACGGAACGCTTTTACCGGGTCAACACAGCGGCCAGTCGCGAAAAGGGTGGAACAGGCCTCGGCCTTGCGATCGTTAAGCACATCGCGACCCGCCACCGCGGCCGCGTTGAGGTGCAATCGACCCTCGGCGTCGGATCCACGTTTTCACTGGTGTTTCCGGCCCCTACTGGGACCCCATAGCGCGGCAGCGACCTGATAAAGTGTCGCGCGGACGACCGATTGGGATGGTGGAAGTTTACGGCCGATCGGTTGACCGCTTCCGCATCTCGTCGCGTCGCATCGGCATGCGATCAATCTCAGCCGTTAAATCGGATGCTGACAAGGCGGCTGGGCTGTCCATCTTGATGCTGCCGTCCTTGCCGATGAGCAGGACACGGAACGCGCCTTCACTCGCTCGGTAGAGAGTGCGCACGGCGCCCGCGTTCATGCCCGGAGGCGGGCCGAGGTCATGCGAAAGCTCACCGCCGACGACGTAGACGACGGTCAGATCACGGTCGAGCAAGGCCGTGCGGTTGCCGCCGATAATGGTTTTCATGCGCGACAGGCGGGCATCGGAGGCCGAGGGCGAAAAGATGATCAGTGCCCGCTTTTTCCACTGGTAGGCTGGAATGGCGCTGGCTGGGCGGGCGAACGCCACGAGACCAGTCAGCGCCATCAAAACAGCGCGGCGAGGAACCTTGGTTATCAAGATGCGTATCTCCCATCGGCATAGATAACGATCGGTGGTTCGATCAAGCGCACGGGGATATCGTGAGGCGCGATCAGTCGCGGGTTGCTTGAGGGTACATGACGCGCGCCCTCCCGCGAGGTCCAAAAGCGTTTGCCGGGCACCGTGTCCACACCGATGGGATAAATCGTCAGTTTGTCTGGCTCGAACTTGAAGCGCAGAAAGTTCTTATAATGTTTGATGCGCAAGGCGGCGAACGCGTCTTCCGAATGCATACGCAGGAAGATGCCCGTCAGCACCCAATACATGCCCCAGACAAACCCGCCGACGAGCCCGCCGAGAAAGATGATTTCGAGCGGATAAAGCACAAAGCCGACCAACTGGCGCACAGCCTTGGTGTTGAGCTTGTTACTAGCCGAGGGGGCTTGCACGCCATCCGGCAATGCGACGGCGGGCGGTGCCGCGCGTTGCGCCCTGATGTTGGGCGCACCTTGGCGCACCTCGCCCTGCCCAAACATCTCCCGTTGCTGGGCACGCCCTTGCGAGAGAGGCTCCAGCACCTTGTTGGCGACCGAACCTGACGTGCTTGATCCCGCGACGTCTTTCGAGCCGCTCGCAAGCCAGACGCTGTTGGCGTAGCTTTCAACCTTAGGAGCGATCAAATTGTTGGCCATGACAAACGCAAGGCCGAGCGCGAACATGGTCAGGACGTGCGCTGAGAAATGCAGCGAGCCAACCGTTAGCTTCGTAAACACCTGCTTGACGCGGTTTTTCGCACCGGAATCCACATAGGCAACCATACACCCCCAAAGCACCAGCAACATCAGCGCCAATGGGATCGAGACCAAAAGGCCCTGGACGAGATAAAACGGCGTGTACTTGTAGACGTCCCAGTAAGCCGTGTGGATGCCGACAGCATCGATCTCGCCCGACGAGATATCATGCCGTTCGACAAGGGTGTAGAATTCCCAGGTGATCAGCCAGTAGATCAGCCCGATGCCGATGCCAAAGGCGGGGTTCATAAACGGGAAGAAAACGTTCTTTAAGCTGATCAACAGGCTGCGCCCACGCTCCGGATAGCACTTCGGCGCTTGCGGCTTCAGAATGCGCGGTTGATGCCGTCGGCCCTTGAGGGCATCCTCGATTGGCTCGACGACGGCACCTTCGACGACCTCGCCGACTTTAGCTGCAACGCCCGCCACCACGCCTTTTTTCGGCTCAGGCTTGCTCAGTTGAATGTCGACCTGCTCCTTATGCCAACCCGGCGTCACCGGCCCCTGCGTGCCGGCCGGCAATGATAAGTTTGTGTCTCGCTGCGGCCATTCGACTTTGATGTCGTTGCGCAGCACGTGGGTCGGATGCAAGAACGAACCGCCACCGCCAGCCGTGATGAAATGCACGTCGAGCTGCTCGCTGTAGTAGCGCGCGTAGTGGTGCCAATCGCCAGCCACAACGGCGCAGATCTTGGCACCGGCTTGGCGCGCGATCGCGGTGATCTTGAAGAAATTTTCCTCTTCGTCCGGTTGGCCGAAATCATTCATCAGCCACGACGGCTCGGCGATGCAAAGCACCAGTTTGTCGCCCTCCTTCATCTCAGCCGCCTTGGCTTCGAAGTAAGCAATTTGCGCCGTATCCAAGTATTTCGAAAACTGAATGTCCGTACCCCAGATCCACCAATTGTGGGGCAGCTTCAGTGCCCAATAGCTCCGGTGCTGTTGGCACTGCCAGCCACCGATTTGCGTCCCCCCGGCGTCAGGCGATAGTCGGTCGCCGCGAGAAGCGCAGAACAAGCTGTCGAAAGCGGCGAGGCCATCGTACCAGTCGTGGTTCCCGGGAATTGCGAACAGCTTGCGTGTCGGCACGGGCACATCAAGCGACCACTGGAAGGGCGTAACCAACTTATGCATGTAGTTTTCACGCGAGCCTTGCGGGTAGCATTGGTCGCCGCCCATGATCAGGATGTCGGCGTGGGATAGTTTCAGCCGCGTTTTGCCGTCGGCATCGTTGACGCGCAGACTGTCGAGCGCCGTTAGATAGGCCATTGTGTAGGTGCTCTCAAAACCGTCGCCGGTGTCGGAGAGATAGTCGATCCAGTAGGCTCCGTTGGCGTCGACGTTGATGCGCTGATGCGCTGAGGCCGCATTCGGGTTCGAGAAATCGTAGCGCGCCTTGATTTCAGCGGCACTACCCGGGTCGGTCGCGGCCTGGATCAGTCGTTGATCCGCATACTGGCCAAACACCGACGAAACCATCGTGCGCACCCCGACCCGAAACAGCAGGTTTGGATTGTACCACCGCACCATTTCCGGCAGCTTGCCTTCGACAAGCTGTGTCAACGCACTTTGTTCTTTCATGTGGTCCTCGCGCCCGCGTCCACGTGCATACCGCAAAACGGTCCCCGTGGCCGGGGTGCCGATTGCCACACACACCGGCGCAGGTGATGTGAAAATTCGGGCGGAAGCAAGGGCGAGTGCGGAACTGTCTAGCTGCGGCTTCGGTGCGAGCCCTATCCCGCGATCTTTGAAAAATCCGCGACGGTTAACGTCGCAGCCCTGATCTCGGACAGCAGCTTCAGCCGGTTTGCCCGCAGCGCCTTGTCGTCGGCATTGACGGTCACCTTGTCAAAGAACGCGTCGACCGGCGCGCGCAGCTCGGCAAGAGCCCGCATGGCGCCTGCGAATTCCTCGAGGTCTATGGCTTTCGCTGTGTCGAGCTTCACTTTGGTGATGGCCTTATGCAGCGCGATTTCCTGCGGTTCGCGCAGTAAAGCCACATCCGCCTGTCCCGCATGTGTCTGCTTGTCCTTCTTTTCCTCGATACCAAGGATGTTGGCCGCGCGCTTGACGCCCGCGAGCAAGACCTTGCCATCGTCGGTCTTGAGGAACGCGTCCAGCGCGGCAACGCGTTTTACGATCAGTGCCAAATCGTCCTGATTGCCAAGGCCGAACACCGCGTTGATCAGATCGTGACGCAGACCCTTGTCCCGCAGATAGACTTCGAGCCGATCGCCGAAGAACGAGAGGAGATCAACGCCAAGCGCTTGGGCATCCACCCCCCGGAGCAAGATCGCCGGCGGATCCGACAGCGGTTGCGAGAGGCGCTCTGAGAAATGCTTCCGGATCAGCGGCAACAGTGGCAGGCGCAGATCATTCTCGAGCACGATGCGGATCACGCCCAGAGCCGCGCGGCGCAACTGATAGGGGTCGCCTGATCCGGTCGGCTTCTCGGCGATGGCCCAGAACCCGATGAGCGTATCAAGCTTATCGGCCAGCGCGACGGCAACTGCGACGGCATCGCCGTTGGCTTGCAACGGTACGCTGTCGGTCGGGCCTTTCGGCTTATAGTGCAGCTCAATGGCGCGCGCGATTTCAGGTTTAGTACCGGCCTTTTCGGCGTAGTAGCGGCCCATGAGGCCCTGCAATTCCGGGAACTCGCCAACCATACCGGACACAAGATCGGCCTTGGCCAGTTGGGCCGCACGCCGCGCGTCCTGCACGTTCGCGTCGACGGCGCCAGCAATATCCTCAGCCAGCGCCGCAATACGCTCAATGCGATCTTTTTGAGTCCCGAGCTTCTCGTGAAAAGTGATCGTCGCGAGACCGATGGCCATCTCGTCCAGCGGCCGCTTCAAGTCTTGCTCCCAGAAGAATTTCGCGTCTGACAGCCGCGCACGGATAACCTTCTCGTTGCCCTCAACGATGGCCTTGCCGCCGTCGGTTGCGATGAGATTAGAGACCAGCAGAAATCTGTTGGCGAGGCGGCCGGTCTTTGGGTCTTCGAGCGAAAAGCACTTCTGGTGACCGCGCATGGCACTGGTCAGGCACTCGCCAGGGACCGCAAGGAAATCCTTATCAAACGTCCCGATCATGACCGTTGGCCATTCGGTCAGGCCGGCGTTTTCAGCCAGCAGTCCGTCATCTTCGACGAGCCGCAACTTAGCGGCCTTGGCGACGTCGCGCGCTTGTTCAGCAATCCAGCTTGCACGTTCACTCGCAGGCAGCAGAACCTTGGCCGCCCGTAACTTTGTGCCGTAGTCTTCAAAACTCGAGACATGGATGGTCTCGCGGCCATGGAAGCGATGGCCGACGGTGGAGCCGCCACTCTCGATGCCGGCGATTTCCATGGGAACAATCTTGCCGCCGAACAAACAGATGATGGATTGTAATGGCCGCACCCACTGCACATCGCCCGTGCCCCAACGCTGTGACCTCGGCCAGGGAAACTTCTTGATCGTGTCAATCAGCACGTCGGCAATGATGTCTGCGGCAGGCCGGCCGGGTTTGTCGATCTTGGCCACATAGTAGTCGCCCTTCTTCGCGTCCTGGACGATCGTCGCTTGCGAGATGTTGGCGAGACCCGCGCCTTTCAAGAAGCCCGCGAGCGCCTGTTCTGGCGCGCCAACGCGCGGGCCCTTGCGCTCCTCGGACACGGCCGGTGACGCGTTCGGCACGCCGTTGACGACCAGTGTCAGGCGGCGCGGGGTGGCGAAACTCATGGCCTCACCGGCTATCAGGCCCTGCGCCTTCATGCCCTCAGTTACAAGACGGCGCAAATCCTCCGCTGCCCGCGCTTGCATGCGCGCCGGAATCTCTTCCGAGAACAATTCGATCAGCAATTCTGCGGTCTGCAATGCGGGCATGGAAAGCTCGAGAACGGAACGTCACGCGAACCGGCTGGGTCGCGGTTTGTTTGATAGCCCGTGCGACAAAGGGATGCGACGGAAAACACGATGCGGGGCAAATGTCGGGCCTTGCGCACGGCCGTTTGCACTCACAGTCCGTTGTACACGGGCTTGCGCTTCTCGTTGAAGGCCATGATGCCTTCCTTGCGGTCTGCGGTTGTAATCGTGCGGTTGTAAGCCTCAAGCTCGAACGCATAGCCATCGGAACGGCCGAGATCTTCGGCACGGTCCATCGACTTTTTGGCCTGGCGCACCGACACGGGCGCGTTGGCTGCAATCTTTTCGGCTATCTGCAGAACAGCTGGCACGAGGTCGTGCAGTGGCAAAACTTTGTTGACCAGCCCCCAGGCGAGAGCGTCAGCCGAGGTGAAGGTCGTGCCTGAGAGAACCACCTCTTTCGCTCGCCGCACGCCGATCGCGCGGGGTAGATTTTGCGTGCCCGC
The DNA here is from genome assembly GCA_031409695.1 of Hyphomicrobiaceae bacterium. Classification (GTDB taxonomy): domain Bacteria; phylum Pseudomonadota; class Alphaproteobacteria; order Rhizobiales; family Hyphomicrobiaceae; genus JABFRJ01. The sequence continues at coordinate 4,151 of JANNXS010000241.1, read as the reverse complement.
AGCACCGGGCATGATGCCAAGCGTTACCTCCGTCAGGGCAAAGCGCGCGTGTTCGGCTGAGTAGATGAAATCACACGCGAGTGCCAACTCAAGGCCACCCGCGAATGCCGCACCGTTGACGGCTGCGATGATGGGCACAGGGCAGTCCATCATGGCGCGGATGGCTTGCTCGATGACGGCGTGCTGCGCGCGCCACGTGGCATCGCTCATGCCCTTGCGCTCCTTGAGGTCAGCGCCCGAGCAAAAACCGCGCTCCCCAGCACCCGTCAATACAAGACAGCGCGCTATGTCGGGCTCGACATAGAAGCGCATGAAGATATCGCGCAGGTCGGTCATCATCTGCGTGTTCATGGCATTCAGCGCGTCGGGCCGGTTCATCGTGATGATGCCAACACCACCCGCGCGCAGGTCGTAGGTCAGTGTTTCAAAGGTCATCGCAGCGGTCATGTCGGGTCCGTTCTTGTATTTGCCATCGCCCAGAGCCGCGCCAGCGCTGCTGGATAATCAGACAACGGCGGAAACTCCAGTGCGGCCCATGTGTCGAGCGAATGCCACGCCGCATGGGCGTGCTCATCACTCAGGCATATCGCACCGCTGGTCACATGGCACACCCGCGCGACCAGGAACTGGAACACACCGTCCGTCGGCCTCTGCCGCACCCAAGTGACCGCCTCGAGGCTGGTGGTGACGCGCAAATCCGGCCCGAGTTCCTCAGCGATCTCACGCGCCAGAATGGCCGCGTGATCCAACCGCTCCTCACCGACATCGATGCGCCCCCCCGGAAGCTCCCAATACCCCGTATCGGACTCCTGCACGAGCAACGCGCGGCCGTCTTGCATGATGAACGCTTTCAGGCTGACTTCGAAGGTTTGGATGGTGCGGGTCACGTCTTCCCCTCTGGCGCAGCCAGCGGCAGGTCGAGCTGTGCGCGGCGTTTCAGCCAGGGCGACGGGCGGTAGCGCGGCTCGCCGTAGAACGCCTGCAGGCGTTCGAGAATGAACAGCACACGCTTGGCGCCGAGGTGGTCACCCCAGGCGAGCGGCCCAAAGGGATAGCCAAGGCCGAGCACCACGGCTCGATCGATATCGGCTGGCGACGCGACGGCGCGTTGCGCAATTTGGCAGCCTGTGTTCACGATCATTGCAACGATGCGCTGAGCGACAAAGCCCGGGCTGTCATTGATGACAACGACCGGCTGGCCGTCGGCCGCGAGCATCGCATGAGCTGCGTCGCGCATCTCAGGCGCTGTCGCTGGTGTTACCATCAACGTGCGCGGCCCTTTCATCCCGAACAGTACATCGACGGCGACGGTACGCTCGGGTTCGAGTTTTAACTCGTGGATCGCCGTTGTCACGTCATAGCCTATCGGCGTTATGAGGCGGAGCGCGCGTTTGCTCGGCGCGTCGCCCGTTTCAACGGTCGCGCCGGACGCCTTGAGCATATCGATCAACGGCGCTTGCAGGTCGGCATGCGATGGCGAGGGATGCACCCAGACGGGGAGATCGCGCGCCGCCGGTACTGGGGCGAGTGGCGGATCGATGCGCTTGCCGTCCTTATGCTGATACCAGCCTGCACCAGCTTTCGCACCGAGCAGCCCACCCGCGACGCGCAACGTGCCGAGCGTCGACGGCTGGTAGGCCGGCTCAGCGTAGTATTGTTGAAAAAAGCTCTCGTGCACGCCGTGCGAGATATCGAGACCAACCATATCGAACAGCGCAAACGGGCCGAGCTTCAAGCCGGGCGCACCGGTCAGAATACGGTCGATCTCTGGCACGGTCGCGATGTTTTCCAGCAGCACGCGCTCGGCTTCGCGAATGCCGCGTCCCGCGTGATTGACAATAAAACCGGGGCTATCCGTGCACAGCACGGGCTCGCGCGTCATGCGGCGACCGAGTGCCATCATCGCATCCGTCACCCACGATGCAGTCTTCAGACCGGGCACGACTTCGACCAACTTCATAAGCGGCACGGGGTTGAAGAAATGCATGCAACCGACGCGCTCAGGGTGGCGTGTGCACTTTGAACTGATGGCTGTGACGAGCAGTGACGAGGTGTTGGTCGCGAGGATCGTGTCGGGGCCGCACAGGGCATCGAGCTTGACGAACAGCTCCTGTTTTATGGCAAGGTTCTCGATAATAGCTTCAATGACAAGGTTTGCCTTGCCGACAGCCGCGAAGTCCGGCGCGATCGAGATGCGATCAATTGCTGCGGTCGCCGTGGCGGCATCGAGCTTCCCCTTGGCCACCTGAGCCTCAAGCATGCCTTTGATGTAGCCTTTTGCTGCGGCCGCCGCGCCTGGCTTCTCGTCATAGGCGATCACGTACATGCCACCTGCAGCCGACACCTGCATGATGCCGCGACCCATAGTGCCCGTGCCAATCACGGCCACTGTCATGTCGGAGGCAGCGGGGTCAAAGGGCATGGTCTGGGCTCGTCAGGGTTTTGAGATATAGTCGTTTGGCGACACTGACAGTGGAGCACAATGCCCGCAGGCTCAACCCACCCCGTCATCGTCAGTCGCGTCGGGTTCGTCCCGCACAACATCCGCCGCCATCTTCTCGGGCGCGGCCAGAAAACGCGCGTACAGTTTCACATGCCGGAGTTCGCCTGGCGAACGTGGTACGAGTGCCCCTTCCTCGAGCGCGAGCACTTGCGCACCCGGCTGAAACATTAAAATCGGCGAGTGCGTCGCCATGATGATTTGCGCCTCGCCTTTCGCCGCCAGCTCATGCAAAATCCGCATCAATGCCAGTTGTCGATCCGGCGAGAGAGCCGCCTCCGGTTCGTCCAGCAGATACACGCCGCGTCGGCCGAAGCGATTTGAGAATAACGCCAGAAACGCTTCGCCGTGCGACCGTTCGTGCAGCGATTTGCCACCGTAGGAATACCAGACCTTTTCGGGGCCTGCATAAGCGTCGGGGTCTCGGGTTGTTGCCTCAAGTCCATCAATGAAGGTGACGAAACTCTCGGCACGCATGAAGAAGCCGTCGGTCACACGCGGCAACCAGCCGAACCGCAACGCCTCTGCAATGGTTGCGACATCGGCATGGTTGTCGGCCCCCTGGTTGCGATTTCCCCCGCGCACGTTGAAGCCGCAGTGGTGCGCAATCGCCTCGAGAACAGTCGACTTCCCCGAACCGTTCTCGCCGACAATGATTGTGATCGCACACTCGAACTTGGCCTCGAAGCCGTCTTTGAACAGCGGCAGCTTGAAGGCGTAGCCGGGCGCATCCTCGGGCGGCACGGGCAGCGTGATGCGCTTGAGGAACGGCGCCTTGAAACGCGATGGTTTTGCTTTCGCCATGGAGCACCCATGTGGCAAGCCTCAAAGGTGAGGGCCGTCTGCGTATACCATCATCGACGCGGCGTATCCCCGGGCCAAGTCAGTTGTCCGCCACCAAGCCCCATGCCGCCGCCGAAACTGGAGCTGCTCTTGGCCGCGGCGAGTTGCGGCGTCGCCCGCTGCGTTGGCAACGGTAGTCTCGGTGCTGGGCGCGATGTCGAGGTTTTCCAGGCTGTTGCCTTCATCTTAGCAACTGGCACTTCGGCAACCGTTTGGGCGTCATCTTTTTTGGTTGGCGCCGTGTCATCGGTCGCAACCGTGGTCACATCCTGCGCCGTCGGCTGTTTTGGCAAAGTCGCCAGCTTTTTGTCGATTTCCGCGTCGGCATACTGCTGATGGCGCGCCATTTCCGTCGCAGCCCAAGGATCAGGCTTGCACTGACAGCCGGCGACAAGCGCTTTGCGATAGACATAGGCTGAACTCGTGCGACCATACTGGCGGCCTTGCAGATCGACCGCAGCGTCGACATCGGTCGTCTTGGCCGGCAGATAGAAAACGCGGGCCTCGTCGCCACATTGGGAACGGCATTTCATACCATCGCGATACAGCCCTTTTTTCGAGACACTGTTCGAAATGGGGAAGTAAAAACCATCGCAGGCGCGAACACAGATGGTGCGATAGATGCCGGATGTTTTTGGCTCGTAATCATCCTCATCTTGGCTCAAGGGACGGCGGCTCATGAAGTTGCTGGAACCGGCAGGCCCCGGCAAGACGTAGGGTCGGCCACCGGGCGTCGACAAGGCTTGCGGGACGGACTGAGGCGCGGGCTGAGTGCTGCCGAGGCCGAACAGTTGCTGAAGAAACCCTT
>JANNXS010000240.1:0-28431 GCA_031409695.1 Hyphomicrobiaceae bacterium | reverse complement strand
CAATCAGATCCTGCACGGCCGAAACCTTGGCAGAGATGATGATTTGATCGGCAGTCAGGCCGATCTCTTCAGCACGCACGGCGGACATCAAAGCTGACTGGACGATGGCCTCATGCATGACGGCACGGGCCTCATTCGGCGCTGATGACTTGGCGTTCTCGTCCATCAAGTGCGTCAGCAGGTCCTGGTCAAGCGAGCCCCAGTTAACGCCGATACGCACGGGTTTTTTGAATTCGATCGCCTTCTCGACGATGGTCCCGAACTGCTTGTCCTTCTTGTTTTTGAAGCCAACGTTGCCGGGATTGATGCGATACTTGTCGAGGGCCTCAGCGCACGCTGGATTGTCGGTCAGGAGCGTGTGGCCGTTGTAGTGGAAATCACCAACGACCGGCACGTGCACGCGCATCTTGAGAAGTTTCTCGTGGATGTGCGGGACGGCTTTGGCGGCTTCATCGCGGTCAACTGTGATGCGCACGAGTTCCGAGCCGGCCCGCGCAAGCGCCGCAATCTGCTTGACGGTGCCGTCGATATCGGCGGTATCCGTGTTGGTCATGGACTGGACCGCGATCGGGGCCGTGCCACCAACAGTGACGGCGTGGCCGGGGCGGCCGATGCTCACGGGAACTGAGGCGCGTCGGGTTAGCATCGGGCGTTATCTTGTCGAGAGCAAAAGACGGCAGATTACTGCTTTTGAGTACAGATTGCGACACCAGGGCGACATGTGACGCACGACCTTGGATCGGTCACCGTTTCCCGACCAGCCCTACCACGTCGTCTCAGCCGACAAAACCTTCCTTTCAAGACGCCCTCCCTTCAAGATGGCCGCCGGTTGCCGCCGATGGCGACGGGGATCATGGCGAGGCTGAACATCACGGTGAGTACGAGGACGATGGACGGGCCGCCTGGCAGGTCGTTTGATACGGAGACGAACAGTCCAAAGGCAACCGACAAGGCTGCGAAGATAATCGCGAAAAACGCCATCTGCTCGGGTGTTTCTGAGAAGGGCCGTGCCGCGGCCGCTGGCATGATTAGGAACGCAATCGTTAGCAAGGCGCCGACCACCTTCAACGATATGGCGACGACGACAGCCAGCACGAACACGAAGATGGCCTTCGTGCGTTCAACGGCAACACCCTCCGCGGCCGCCAGATCCTCGTGCACAGAAATTGCCAGCAATGGGCGCCAGATCCAGATCAGTGCGGCCAGAGCCAGCCCGCCACCACCGATGATCCAGCGCAAATCCGTGGTCGAAACGGCATAGATATCGCCGAACAGAATTGCGATCAGGTCATTGCTTGGCCGACGAAACACAGCCGCGGCGACAATGCCGATGGCGAGCGCTGAATGCGCCATGACGCCAAGGACGCTGTCCAGAGGCACCACATTTTGGCGTTGTAACCCGAGCAACAGGAGCGCAATCGCCAGCGAAGTCACAAGCACAGCGACGGTCGAGTCGATCTCGAAACTGATGCCAATGGCGATGCCGATAAGACCTCCTTGGGCGATTGTCTCGCCGAAATAGGCCATGCGCCGCCAAACAACAAAACAACCAAGCGGAGCTGCAACAATAGCCAGCGCGAGACCAGCCATCATCGCCCGCAGCATGAACGGATCAGTCATGGTCGGCGGTCCTCGGTGTCGTCGCTGAGGCTCAAGAGGCTGGCTGATGACGAGCCGGAAATGGGCCGCGCCGCGCCAGATAAATCATGCTGGTGGTCGTGGGCGTGGCGATAGAGCCCAAAGGTTTGCGCCGCCACCGGGCCAAACAGACGTGCATATTCAGGGTGACGTGCCACGGCTTCGGGGACGCCATGACAACAGACATGACGATTGATGCAGATGACGCGGTCACTCGCTGCCAGCACCACGTGCAGATCGTGGCTGATCAGCAGCACCCCAACCCCCCGGTCGGTGCGCAAGCGTGCAATCAAGGCATACAATTCGGCTTCGCCAGAATAATCAACGCCACGGACGGGCTCGTCGAGTACCAGCAGTGTCGGACTGCGCAACAACGCCCGGGCCAGCAGGATGCGCTGAAGTTCGCCTCCGGAGAGCTCGCTCAATTGCCGATCCAACAGCGCGGGCGCGCCGACCTCCTCCAGCACGTTTTGCTGGGTCTGGCGGTCACGCGAGTGGCCAATCGCCAGAAAGCGTTCGACGGTCATCGGTATCGCGCGATCCAGGTCAAATCGCTGCGGTACGTAACCGATGACCAAGTCTCGTGATCGCTCGACCGTACCGGCGGCCAGCGTCTCAAGACCGAGCAACGCGCGGACCAGGGTTGTTTTTCCAGCGCCGTTTGGACCAATCAGCGTCACGATCTCGCTCGGACCAATTTCGATGTCCACGGCCTGCAGCACGGCCCGCGTGCCGCGCCGTACGGTAAGTCCGCGGGCCGAAATCAGGGCATTGGCGTCGTGGGGCCGCACGCCTTTGGGCGGGTGCTCATGCCCACTATGGTGCTCGTGCCCACTATGATGCCCGTGATGGTGATCATGATCATCGTCATGAAGATGGTGTGGATCAGCCAAGGTCAGCCTCCCCGCGTTGGTTCGCAATTGGCGCAGGTACCGGCAACCTCAACCACGCTTAGCTTCACTCTGAAACGCGTGCGGCTGGCCGCGGCGTCGATAGCGGCCATGACATCGGTGCCATCGATTTCGGCAACAAGACCGCAGGCGTCGCAGACCAAGGCAATGTGCCGCTTTCCCGCATGCGGCGTGTGGCAGGCAAAAAAAGCGTTCCGGCTTTCTAGCCGATGCACCACGCCACATTCGAGGAGGGCATCGATGGCCCGGTAAACCGAGATCGGCGCCATACGCTCGCCAGTCTTACGAATGAGGCTGTCGAGCACGTCGTAGGCACCGATCGCGTCATGCGAACCGGCAATTTCCTCAAACACCTGGCGGCGCAAGGGCGTCAACTTCAGCCCCCGCCCCTCGAATGCAGCGTGGGCACGTACGAGCGCTGTGTCCAGGCACGACCGATGGTCATGCGAGACTGCGCTTGTCGTTGAAGCCGTGTTCGTTTTGGCCGCCATGGACGATCGACACCTTTAACCACTCTTCTGGTACGTTACAGCATTCATTCCGGGGCGGCGAGGATAAGTGACAGCACACCCTCCACACGCACGGGCGAGGAGCCGAAAGGCACGGCAACCTAAGCGGGCAAACAGACAATGTTCTCTCTACGTTTGCTGTTATTTTCTACTTCAAGACGTTTTTTCGGTTTTACACTTTTTTTGAATCGAATTTTCTGCATGCACCAAGATCTATCCACCTTCAGTTGATGTTTTCGCACAGAGGGTGCGTCGGCGTCGCGTGTGCAAGTGGGGAACGATGGCGAGTATTGCCATCAGGGGTAGCGTTCTTAAGGGGCTGCGGATCGCCAGCTGCCTCGCACTCGCGCTTTGCGTGCTGTTTTCCGTTTCGCTGCGACACGCACATGCTGCACCAGCTGACGACGTTAACGGCGCAAACGATGACGACGAGGCTGCTACCCCTTGGTATGAGGGCACAACCAGCGCCGAGGAGGCCTCGCGCGAGAGTTGGGTTGGTGCCGAAGCTTTTCGACGTGTTTGGTCACTTTACACTGGGTCGACCGACGCGCCGTTCTCGAATCTGCGCCAGGACGGCATGCGGGTCCGCGCTGTTTCTGCCGTCAGCTCCTACAGCTACGCCGGCCGCCGCTTTGATCCGGCCTCTGGCGTCGCGATCTGGCAAACGTTCCGCGGGCAAGCGCGCACCGTCGATATGCTGGCTGGCTACCAGTGGCGAACAGGCGACCTCACTCTGAAAATGTTCGCTGGTTATCAGAACACGGCCATCGCCATCGCGCCATTCGATCCCGAAACGATGGTCCAGGGGCAAAAGCACGGCGCCAAAGGCGCGCTTGAGATCTGGTACAACATCTCGCCGCGGCATTGGGCGGCGCTCGATGTGACGGCGGCGACAAGTTTTCGGACTTACTCTCACAGGCTCCGGGTAGCCGACCGGACATTTGATTATGTGTCACTTGGCGTCGAGGCGGCGGCGTTCGGTCATCAAGAGGGCGCGACCCTCAGGGCTGGCGCCTTCGCGCGTTTCGATAACGGCCGGCATGAGATATCGGTTGCAGCCGGTTGGTCGATGCCGCGCGGCGATGTCGGCCACGTCTACGGTTCAGCGCAATGGCTGTATCGTTTTTGAGGCGACGAGACGGTTTGTGCGCCTTCAGGTGCCATTGCCGAACGCGGGCACGTGCCGTAGCCACGAGGCTCCCTGCCACGAGATCCCTTGCTTCGAGTTTTCGCAGCCCATGACAACTGCCGCGCTTCCGAGTTTCGCTGCCAAACTGACGCGCGCCATCGGCGCGGGCGGCGGTGAAGTGCTGTTCGATGTAGCGAGTCGCGGGCGTTACGCGACGGATGCGTCGAGCTATCAAATGTTGCCAGCAGGCGTGGTCGTCCCAACATCGACAAACGCAGCCTTGGCGGCACTGGCTGAGGCTCGGGCAGCAAAAATCCCCGTCACAGCGCGTGGGGGTGGCACGTCGCAATGCGGCCAGACCGTCAACACGGGGCTTGTTATTGACGGCTCGAAGCACTTGAACCGCATCTTGGATCTCGATGTTGCCGGCCGCCAGGTCCGCGTTGAGCCGGGAATTGTGCTTGACGATCTCAATCGCGCGCTGAAGCCGCATGGCTTGTGGTTCCCGGTCGACGTCTCCACGGCGTCTCGGGCAACCATCGGCGGCATGGCTGGTAATAACTCCTGTGGCGGACGATCACTGCGCTATGGCACAACGCGCGACAACGTCCTCGCCATTGATGCGGTGTTGGCTGATGGCGCGTCAGCGCGCTTCGGCGAAATCGAGCCAGATCTATCAGATGTCAGCGCATCCAGCCGCGTGCGGCAACTCTACGTCGATATGCTCGACCTTGGCGCACGTGAGGCCGACGAAATCCGCAGCCAGTTTCCAGCTGTCCAGCGGCGCGTCGGCGGCTACAATATCGACGCGCTGATGCCGCGCAAAGAGTCGCGCACAAACCGCGTGAACATGGCGCATCTGTTGGTCGGCTCAGAAGGCACGCTTGCCTATTCGACAGCGATTGAACTGAAGCTGTGGCCTGTGCTCGGCCGCCGCGCCCTAGGCGTCTGCCACTTCGGCTCATTCCATGCGGCAATGGATGCAGCCCAGCACCTGGTGACGCTGAAACCGATCGCGGTCGAACTCGTCGACGCAACAATGATTGCGTTGGCACGCGCGATCCCGATGTTCCGCCCGACGTTGGAACAGATAGTGCGGGGCGAGCCGCAAGCGCTGTTGCTCGTTGAGTTCGACGAGGGTGACGAGGAAAACCGGCGGCGGATGAAGCGGCTGGCCGAAATGATGGGAGATCTCGGCTTTGCATTCGACAAGATCGGCGCGCAATTCGGTGGTGTGATTGAGGTCTACGACTTGGGCCTGCAGACGGCGATTGCCGATCTGCGCACCTCCGGCCTCAACATCATGATGAGTATGAAAGATGCGCGCAAGCCCGTGTCGTTCGTCGAGGACTGCGCCGTGCCGCTGCCGCACCTTGCAGCGTACACGGCAAAACTCACCGCCGTGTTCGAGAAACATGGCACGCGCGGCACCTGGTATGCCCATGCGTCCGAGGGCTGTTTGCATGTCCGGCCTGTCTTGAACTTGAAGCTCGACACAGACCTCAAGGCGATGCGCGCCATCGCGGAGGAGGCGTTCGAGATTGTCCGCGCCTACAAGGGCTCGCACTCGGGCGAGCATGGTGATGGCATCGTACGGTCTGAGTTTCACGAACAGATGTTCGGCGCGCGCCTGACACGCGCCTTCGAGGCCGTTAAGGATCAGTTCGATCCGCAGGGCCTTTTAAACCCAGGCAAAATCGTGCGCGCACCGAAGTTCGATGATCGCCGGGTGCTGCGGTTCAACGGCGATTATCGTGATGCCACCGTGACGCCGGCGCTCGACTGGTCAGCCTACCCGGGCGCTGCGGGTGGACTGCAGGCGGCCGTTGAAATGTGCAACAACAACGGCACGTGCCGCAAAGTTACGGGCGGGGCCATGTGTCCAAGCTACCGGGCAACGCGCGATGAAACGCACGTGACGCGCGGCCGCGCCAACACATTGCGGCTCGCACTCTCCGGCCAACTAGGCGCGCCCGCGGACGCCCTCACGCGCGATGACGTCGCCGAGGCCATGACGCTGTGCGTGTCATGCAAGGCCTGCAAACGTGAGTGCCCAACGGGCGTCGATATGGCGCGTATGAAGATCGAAGTGCAGGCGGCGCGTGCGGCGAAGTTCGGCTTCTCGCTGCGCGATCGTCTCGTTGGCTGGTTGCCGCGCTATGCGCCCTACGCCCGGTATCTGGCATGGCTGCTCAATCTGCGAGATCGCGTGCCGGGCTTGGCGCTGCTGTCGCAAAAACTTGCTGGCTTCAGTGCGCAGCGATCGCTGCCAAAGTGGCGCTGGGACGCCTTCGCCGATACGCGCCGCGCGCCAGCTGGCCGACGCGAAGTGGTGTTATGGGCCGATACGTTCAACCGCGCGTTTGAGCGCGAAAACCTCGAAGCAGCCATCGCAGTTTTAGAGGCAGCGGGTTACGGTGTCACTGTTGCAACTTCGGCCGATGGCACATCACGACCCTTGTGCTGTGGCCGGACTTTTCTGTCGGTTGGAGCGGTTGTCCAGGCTCGCCAGGAGGCGACGCGCGCATTGGAAGTTCTCGCGCCGTTTGCCGAACGGGGCGTGCCGATCGTCGGGCTTGAGCCGAGCTGCCTGTTGACGTTCCGCGACGAGATTCCGGTCCTGGTGCCCGGTGCGGCAGCCGATGCGGTGGCGAAGGTGGCGGTTCTTTTTGAGGAGTTTTTGGCGGCGGAACACAAGGCCGGTCAGCTCAACTTGGGATTTTCGGCGGCACCACAGAAAATTTTGCTCCACGGGCACTGCCATCAAAAAGCATTCGCGGCAGTGTCTGCGGTCGAAACAGTGCTGCGCCTCATTCCAGGTGCCGACGTGGAGACGATCGACAGCAGTTGTTGTGGCATGGCCGGCGCGTTTGGGTATCAGACCGAAACGATCGATATCTCGAAAGCCATGGCGGAACTGACCCTGCTGCCGGCAGTACGAAACGCGGCCGATACAGCGGTTATTGTCGCAGACGGCACATCCTGCCGACACCAGATCTCTGACGGAACGGCGCGTACGCCTGTCCATGCCGCACGCGTTCTCGCGAACCATGTGGACCAGCGACCGCGCTGACCGTGGCGCCTAAGCCACAGACTGTGGCGCGTCAATGCGATGTCTGTGGCGTGCAGCCGCGAACATTCGTATCCGCCAATCACTCGTGATGCGTCGCCGCTAAACAGCACTGACAGGAGACTGCAATGCGCAGACTTATAGCCATCGCATGCGTTGCCGCGTTCGCCGCCTCGATGATGCCAATGACAGCCGATGCCGCCAAGGCCCCGGCAAAGTCGAAAATGGGATGCATCGTCGGCAAAGAAAAGTGGGACGCAGGTAACGGCAAGTGCCAACCGGCAAAGCCGGTCGCCAAGGCCAAGCCTGCCGCCAAGCCGGCCGCGAAGAAGGCTTAAGCGCCTGATCTTCGGAAATACCTGATCTTCCAGAATGAGCGAGACCGTCGGCGCCGCACGCTGGCGGTTTCGTCGTTTATAGGCCATCGCACCAGTCAGAAATGGCCTTGAACACCCATCAGTATTGAGCCTTCCCAAATACAATCTCAGATACAATTAAAGACACAAAAATGGTCTGCACCGACGCAACGACGTTTGGTACAACGTGGTCGCCACAATTGCTTAACCTGCATCCGGTAGCGTACTGCAACATCTGTTCATGTCCCAGTAGGAGCCTGCCGTGATCCGATCACGTGTCGCCATCGCGTTCACCGCTGTTTGTTTGGGAGCCTGCGCGGCGTCAGTCCCCGCACCCCATGGCCTGGGCGGGCGCTCGATCGAGGGCAAGAGCGGTGAGGGTGTGACCGCTGAGAGCCGTTATGGTCATGGCACGGTGTCGGGCCTCGTTCGCCAAGGCCATCGCGGTAACGCTGAAGTCCGACTGCCGGGCGGGACCTGGATCGATTGCGGGCGCAGTTGTGCTGAAACGCTCCGCCGCGAGACGATCGATTTCTGGGAAAGCCGCAGCGGTCGCAACGACCCGATCGACGGTCCCGCATACCTGCGCTGGAAATGGTGATTACCGTGTCAGGACGGCCATGTCCGCGAATTTTGGCTGGTCTTACTGAGTCATTAAACCACATTCGATGACACCCGCGACTTCGTTGCCTTCCGAGATTCCATCTTTGGCAATGGGAGCGGGTCCGATGGGTCAACACGGAACGAGCAGTGACGAGCGGTTTACGGCATATGTCGAGGGCCTTTCCAGCTTGATCGGTCACGCGGATCGTGTTGGATCGCTGCGTGAATATTGCGTCGGGTTGATCATGTTGGCCGACCGCAAGAGCGTTGAGCGGATGGCCGCGTTGACAGCGCCGTCGCGGGTGTCGGCTCAGCATCAATCTTTGTTGCATTTCGTCGGCAAGCAATGCTGGTCGGGCGAGGCGGTGCTCGCCAAAGTGCCCGAGATGGTGCTGCCGATGATCGAGCGGCACGGTGCCATCGCAGCCTGGATCTGAGATGGTGAGACGGCCTATGCGAATGGATGGGAACCATTAGCCCGGCGAATGGCACTGGAGAATCATATTCGCACGGTCTTGTCAGTCAGGGATTTTGTCAGCAGCCTGCTAGTGTTCCGGTTCCGACATCTGCTTCTCGTTACAGCGAAGTTCAGAGCAAATGTCGGAACCATAAAAACCGCCAGTAACAGTATCATTCTAGTGTAGCTTTGGTATCTGACGTTTGGTTGAGAGGCCAGTCACGCGCGTGGACCAAACGTCAGGTGCGCTACACGAACGGCGCCAGCCATCGGCGGGCCCGCGATCTACTTCTTCAAGACAACGCCGGATTTGGCCTTGAGCGGCAGGTTCGGCAAGTTGATGACGCAAATTGGGTGTCCAGATTTCCAGACGGTGTGATAACCGGCCGGGCACGCGACGGCTGGCTGCACGAGGGCTGCGAGACTGCAGGCACCGGCGATGGCGGCGATGACAAACTTGGACATGGCGGTTGTTCCTTCGGGTTACGAGACGCCCTTTGGGTCTCTGCTCCTTTTGACGCTGGTCACCTCAGTTTGGTTCACGGCCCAGGTCTCGCAGCCATCACGCGCCCTGGACAGTTATAGTTCTCCATGGGAAATCGTCGCAACGGATCAGGCGGGGCGACATGGATACCTACGACTATGTGATCATTGGCGCGGGCTCAGCCGGTTCCGTGCTTGCCAACCGCCTGTCCGAGGACAAGGACGTCACCGTCTGCGTGCTTGAAGCGGGGCCAACGGATTGGCACCCTTACATCCACATTCCCGCCGGCTTCATCAAAGTATTCTACGATAAATCCGTGAACTGGTGCTACGATCAAGCCCCAAGCCCACACATCAACAATCGCGTCATTTACGCGCCGCGCGGCAAGACGCTTGGCGGCTCGTCATCGATCAACGGCAACGTCTTCAATCGCGGCCAATCTAGCGATTTCGACACCTGGGCGCAGGCGGGCAATCGCGGCTGGGGGTATGCGGACGTGTTGCCCTATTTCAAGCGTCTCGAAAACCGGATCGGGGCCGGTAACGAAACCTATCGCGGACGCAGCGGGCCACTGCAGGTCACCGATCCCACGTGGAAACATCCTCTGTGCGAAGCCTTTATCGAAGGCTGCGTGCAAATGGGCATTCCGCGCAACATGGACTACAACGGCGCCATCCAGGAGGGTGTGAACTACACCCAACGGACCATCAACAATGGCCGCCGCGTGAGCGCGGCAACAGCCTTCCTGCATCCCGCCATGGGCCGGCCGAACCTCGACGTAAAGACGCACGCCCACGTGCTCAACATCACCTTTGAGGGCAAGCGTGCCACGGGCGTACGCTTCGTCCGCCGTGATCGTGGCGACCAAGAGGTGACAATCCAGGCGCGGCGCGAGGTGATCCTATCCGGCGGTACCTACAATTCGCCGCAAATCCTGCAGCTCTCGGGCGTCGGTGATCCAGCCCTGCTCAGCAAGCACGGTATTGAAGTTCGCCACGCGCTGCCGAGCGTTGGTGTCGGCCTGCAGGATCACTACGCGCCGCGCTTCAATGCGCGCGTCAAGAACATCGAAACCATCAACGAAATGGTGCGTGGCTGGCGGCTTGGCCGAGAGGTGCTACGCTATGCGATGACGCGCAGCGGCCCGCTCTCCATGTCGCCGACCATTGTCTATGGCTTCTGGCACTCGGGCGAGTCAGCCGAGAGTTCCGACCTGCAATTTACGTTCACACCGGCAAGCTACAAAGAGGGCGTCCAAGGCCAGCTCGAGGATAAGCCCGGCATGACCGTCGCCATTTGGCAGCAACGTCCAGAGAGCCGAGGTTATGTGAAAATTCGCTCCGCCGATCCGTTTGCGCCGCCGATCATCCAGACCAACTACCTTGCCGAGGAGCGAGATCGCCGTGTGCTGCTCGCCGGCATTAAACTTGGCCGCCGCCTGCTGCGCTCCAAACCGCTGCTGCCCTACTTCGATTACGAGGCCTATCCGGGCGACAAGATCCAGTCCGACACCGAGTTAATGGCAGTCGCCCGTGAGCGTGGCACCACCACATTCCACCCGGCCTGCACCTGCCGCATGGGTCCCGCGACCGACAAGACCACCGTCGTCGACGATCAGTTGCGCGTCCACGGATTGCAGGGCCTGCGCGTGGTCGACGCCTCGGTCATGCCGCGCATGATCTCAGCCAACCTCAACGCCGCCACCATGATGATCGCCGATAAAGCCAGCGACATGATGCGGGGCAAAGCGGCGCCAGAAGCGGCGGTGTTACCAGACACCCGGTGATAAGTTGCTCGCGCCATCGATGATCGACTCTGGCTCGACAAAGCCGCGCCTCATCACCGTCGTGCCCGGAAAGCCGACACCATGATCGAGGAACTCGACCGCTTCCCGTCGACACGTGCCGTACCGGAATTCGAACTGGTCGCGGGTGACGTCGGCTGTGTCATGGCCGTGCATGAGTGCGGCAAAGGCTTCACCGTCGAATTCGTGTTGCTCAGCGGCGAAAGCATCGGCGTGGTGACGCTCAATGCGGCCGGTGTGCGTCCGCTGCGCAGGCGCGAGATCGCGCATGTGCGAGAGATGGTAGAGGAAATGTGAAGCTTGTCCGCCGGCGGAGTAGCTCGTCATGTATCATGTTCGCAGCATCGGCGTAGTCAACAAAAAACTGTTCTTTAGGACCAAAATCGAGTAGTAACGTAACAATGTCGCACATCCGCTATTCGATCGTCCTGCGCCCTGAACCTGAAGGCGGGTTCACTGTCCGAATTCCCGCATTCCCGGAAATCGTAACGCACGGCCTTGATGAGGCCGAAGCGCTTGACATGGCCAAAGAAGCCATCGAACTCGTCATAGAGAGCCGTCGGGAACGAGGCGAGCCGATCCCGGCGACCGACGCCCCGCTGTTCCGCGAAGTCTCCGTCGCAGCGGCATGAGCAAGCTGCCTGTGCTCAATGGTGCAGACGCTGTTCGAGCGTTGAAGCGCGCGGGCTTCTAAGTCGTGCGCGTGAAGGGCAGCCATCACCGCCTTGTTCACGCGACCGACTGGCGCCGCGCAACGACGGTGGCCGTCCACAGCGGCCGCGATGTGCCAAAGGGCACTTTGCGTGATATCATCGATCAGGCCGGGCTGACGGTAGACGAGTTTGTTGCTCTGCTTTGAAGATTGCGCCGACGTCCGCTTCCTCTCAGCCTGCAGGGCAGACGCCATCTGCAGGGCCTCCCGTCGTATAGCACCACCTCTCAAGCCACCCGCGCCCGCAGGTCGCCCTTCGCATACCGCTTGGCCATCTCACTGACCGGGATCACGCGCTTGATCTTGCTGGCTTGGCCGGCGGTGTTGAACTCCTGCAGGCGGAGCGTGCAGATGCGCTGCATGGCCTCCATGGCGGGCTTCAAGTACTTGCGCGGGTCGAACTCCCCAGGGTTCTCGGCCATGATCTTGCGGATGGCGCCGGTCATGGCCATGCGGTTGTCGGTGTCGATGTTTATCTTGCGCACGCCGTGCTTGATGCCGCGCTGAATTTCTTCGACCGGCACGCCCCAGGTCGGCTTCATCTTGCCGCCGAACTTGTTGATGATGTCCTGCAGATCCTGCGGCACAGAGCTTGAGCCGTGCATGACGAGGTGCGTGTTAGGCAACTTGCGATGGATCTCTTCGATCACGTTCATGGCCAACACGCGGCCGTCCGGCTTGCGCGAGAATTTGTAGGCGCCGTGCGAGGTGCCCATGGCGATCGCGAGGGCATCGACCTGTGTTTCCTGGACGAACTTTACGGCTTCGTCGGGGTTGGTCAGCAGCTGGTCGTGGCTCAGCTGCCCCTCGGCGCCGTGGCCGTCTTCCTTCTCGCCCGTGCCGTGTTCGAGCGAGCCGAGCACGCCCAATTCGCCTTCAACGGAAATGCCGCCGAGGTGGGCCATGTCGACCACCGTCTTGGTGACGGCGACGTTGTAGTCCCAATCGGCGGGTGTGCTGCCGTCGGCTTTCAGTGAGCCGTCCATCATGACGGAGGTGAAGCCCGCTTGCACGGCAGTCATGCAGGTGCCGGGCTCGTTGCCGTGGTCGAGGTGCACGCAGACGGGGATGTGCGGGTAGATCTCGGTGACGGCGTCCATCATGTGCTTCAACATGATGTCGTTGGCATAGCTGCGGGCGCCGCGACTGGCCTGGATGATGACGGGCGCGTCGACTTTGTCCGCGGCGGCCATAATCGCCAAAGCTTGTTCCATGTTGTTGATATTAAAGGCTGGCACGCCGTAGTCGTGCTCGGCTGCATGGTCGAGGAGCTGGCGAAGGGTAATACGGGCCATGGCTGGGCTCTCTGGCAAAGGTTAACGCTGTGAGCGCGTCGTAACCGCGGTCCTAATAGATTGCAGGTTCGGGGCCAAGGGGTGCCTGCGGATAGCGTTTGCAAAGCGTTCAGAACGTAGAGGCGAGCGCCGGAACCGGGGCCATGGACCCACCTGTTTGTCACCGAAAACGGATGGTTTCCAAAGGCCCCGGCCTTTGGCGGGGTCAAGGGGCAGAGCCCCTTGGCTTCACTCATGCCGCCGAAATCAGTCCGCCCAAGCCAGCCAGCAGGCGCAGATGGTGCTCCGCGTTACCAAAAGCTTGGTCGATCATGGTCAGCCGCTTGAAGTAATGGCCGGCTTTATACTCCATGGTCATACCAATGCCGCCGTGCAGCTGGATCGCCGTTTCGCCGACAAATTTGGCAGATTTGCTGATCTGCACTTTGGCCGCCGAAATGGCGCGGCGGCGCTCGACAGCGTCAGCTTCACCAGCCATCATGGTGGCGTAATAGGCCATCGACCGCGCCTGCTCCAAGGCTGTGAACATGTCGACCGACTTGTGCTGCAGCACTTGGAACGAGCCGATGGCAACGCCGAATTGTTTGCGCGTCTTAAGGTAGTCGACAGTCAAGTCATGCAGGGCGGCCATTGCGCCCACGGCTTCGGAGGCAAGCGCTGCTATGCCTTCATCCACCACACGTTCAAGGATCGCGAGCCCGTCGCTGCCTTTGTCCGCAAGCACATCTTCGGGCCTGATTTTGACGCCCTTGAAGCTGATGTCGGCCGCGCGGAAGCCGTCCTGCGTCGGATAGCTGGTGCGTGAGACGCCAGGGGCAGTGCCGGCAACTAGGAACAGGCCAATACCGTCGCGATCACGCTTTGCCCCAGATAAACGAGCCGAGACGACAATGGTGTCGGCCGTGTCACCACCGAGCACAACGACCTTTTCTCCGTCGAGGACATAGCCACCGTTTGCTTCGGCGCGAGCCGTCATTGAGACGTCGTAAAGGTCATAGCGCGAGTGGCGCTCCGTATGGGCCAAAGCAAGTGTACGTGTGCCACCGATAACATCCGGTAGGAGAGCCGCATTCTGAGCCGCGCTCGCACCATGACGCAGCGCACCGCCGCCGAGCACGATAGATGAGAAATACGGCTCAATGGCTGCGTTGCGGCCAATGGCGTCCATGACGATCATGGTCTCGACGAGCCCAGCTCCCAACCCCCCATGTTGCTCAGCAAAAGGGATCGCCGTGAGACCCAACTCCGCATATTGCGCCCAATTGGCTTTGGCGTAGCCGGTCGGCTCCTTGCGGGCCGCAGCCTTCTTTTTTAAGTCATTGTAAGCATCGGCGAGGAACCGGTCGACACTGTCCTTGATTTGGCGCTGGTCGTCGGAAAGGTCAAAATCCATCGTCGTGCTCCTCGCGTGCCAGTCAAGGCAAGTCCACAACCTGTCAAAACCCAG
Organism: Hyphomicrobiaceae bacterium; assembly: GCA_031409695.1. Lineage (GTDB taxonomy): Bacteria > Pseudomonadota > Alphaproteobacteria > Rhizobiales > Hyphomicrobiaceae > JABFRJ01. Next base: position 14,016 of record JANNXS010000240.1, on the reverse strand, counting down.
GCGATCAAAACTTGACCTGTCGATAATACGGCATTGACGCACACGTCAATTGGCTGGTGCGGTTCAGAAACCCTGGCGGACGAAACGGTCACGCACGGCCGGCAGCATTTACAAGGAAGCCGGGCGTGATGCCGAGTTTGGCCATGGCGCGTTCGTGCTTGCTGCCAAGGTCTTCGTCGAACAGCAAGGCGTCGTCAGGTGCGACATGCAGCCAAGTGTTCGACTGCAATTCGCTTTCGAGCTGACCCGCGCCCCAAGAAGCATACCCAAGCGCAAGCAGCGACTGGGCTGGCCCTTTGCCACGTGCCATGGCGCGGACGATATCGACCGTTGCCGTCAGGCAGATGCCCTTGTCGATCGTGAGCGTGGTTGTGCCGTCAGCGTAGTCCGAAGAATGCAGCACAAAGCCACGTGCGGTTTCAACCGGACCACCGACGTGAACCGCGCGTTTGGCGACATCCCGCGGCAGCGCGCGCTTGCCAACCGGCACGGCGATCTCAAGGTGTGACAGCAAATCGGTGAACGAGATGTTCTTGGCGCGCTGATTGACGATCAAACCCATCGCGCCTTTCGATGTGTGCGCACACATGTAGATAACGGACCGCGAGAACCATTTGTCCGTCAGCGATGGCATGGCAATCAACAACAGCCCTTCGAGGCTATCGCCTTTGCTCCGACGGGATTTACGCTTCGTCTTTGACGGTGGGATCATTGATAGAGACTAGGCCATGTCTCGCTTCGGGGAAAGAGGCCCTGACCAGTACCCGCTGACCGCTGACCAGTGCCCTGATGGCGCGCCAGCCGCACAACCTTAAGGCAGTTACGGGATCCAATTCGTCGCCATGTGCAGCAGGGTGTCAAAGCCGCGCTTCCATGTCCCAGCTGGCTTGACCTCCTCGGCTGCATAGAGGGGAACCTCGCTGGTCGCCTCGCTCGAAGATGTGACGCGCAGCTTGGCGACCTGTTGACCCTTTTCGATCGGCGCCTTGAGTGGGCCAACGTAAACAATTTCGGCCTTCAGCTTCTGGTTCGCCGGAAACCGCGGTAACACGACCAGAACCGGCCCATTGCCCATGAGCGGCACACTCATTCGGTCGCCGCCCCAGACGCGAGCCTTGCCCACGGTTTCGCCGGCCTCAAACAACTTGATCTCGCCAAACGCACGAAAGCCCCACTCGAGCATGCGACGGGCTTCGTCGCGGCGATCTTCCGGCGTTGCAGCGCCGTTAATGACAGCAATCAACCGGCGTTCACCTTGCTTCGCCGAAGCCGTGATGCCGTAGCCGGCTTCTTTGATGAAACCCGTCTTCATGCCATCTGCGCCAAGGCCGGCCAGGAACAAAAGTGGGTTGCGATTGATGAATTTATGCTTGCGGTATGGAAATTCTTTCTCGGCAAACGTCGGATAGTACTCGGGGTATTCACGGATCAGAAACCGGGCAAGGGTCGCAAGATCGCGTGCTGTCATGAGGTGGCTGGCCGCATAAAGCCCCGTCGCATTTGCAAATGTTGACTTGGCCATACCAATTTTGCGGGCTTCGTCGGTCATCATTTTGGCGAATGCGGCTTCGCTGCCGCCCAGGCCTTCGGCGACGCAGATCGCGGCATCATTGCCCGATTGGATGATAATGCCTTTGAGGAGTTCGTTGACCCGCACTTTCGTGTTGATCGGAACAAACATGGCCGACGTGCCTGACGGGCCGCCGCCAGTGCGCCATGCATATTCGCTCATAAGAAACTCGGTTTCCATGGTCGTCCGGCCCTCTTTGAGAGCACGGAACAGAACGGCGAGTGTCATGAGTTTAGACATGCTGGCGGGCGAGGCCAGTTCATCGGCGTTGTGCTGGAACATCACGGCGCCTGAGTCAGCATCGACAAGGATAGCCTGCTTAGCACGAACGACGAATTCCGATTGGCCTTGTCCGCCAGGCTGAGTCTGGGCCGCGGAGGCGCCTTTGCCCTGCGCCATCGCGGTTGAGAGTGGGTTGCAGGTGAACACCGTCATCACTGCAAACAGGGAAACATAAACGACGGACCGCGCTCTGCAGTGGCCGCGGCGGACGGCAGCGAAGGTTTTGGCCCGAGACATGCGAGAGCGTCCGATCAATCGAGTAAGGGTCGACGCAACGGCTGACACGACAAGAACTCTCACATCCTCTAGCAGTGTCTCGCAAAGCCTAACAGTGCCCTCGCGGCGATAATTGTGCGTGGGGAGGTTAGGACTGGTAAGCCTCTTCCACACCACGTTACGCCGACGCAAGCGACCCGTATTTGATCACGGGATTGCATCTTCATCGTCTGCGGGTTTCTTGACCACCATTTGCTGCAACTGCGCGAGCATACGGGCCTCTTCCGCGGCGTCGGTCGCGCGAGTCCGTTCTGGCACTTCCACTTCCATCGCAACGTCTGGCTGCGGTTCAAAGCCCGGAATTGTGCGTTCTGTCGGCTGCAACGTAACACCCGCGGACGGCACTGCGTTCGGGTCGTTGCGGCGTTCCTTGGCGGTCCGCACAGCGGCCTTTTCGACCTCAGCATCGAGGTCGACTTGCGAGCAGATGCCAAGGGTCACCGGGTCCTGCGGTACCAGGTTTTGGGTGTTCCAATGCGAACGGTCACGGATTGCGGCAATGGTCGTTTTGGTTGTGCCAACCAGACGCATGATCTGGGCATCCTTCAACTCCGCATGGGCCTTGAGTAGCCACAGCACCGCATTCGGACGGTCGTGGCGCTTTGACACCGGCGTGTAGCGTGGACCGCGCTTTGTCTTGACGACCGGCACTTCGACTTTGCTCTCGGCAACGCGCATTTTGTGCTGGTCGTTTTTCTCTGCCCGAGCAATTTCATCGCGGGTCAGTTGGCCGTTGGCGATCGGGTCCATGCCGCGAATGCCCTGGGCGACGTCGCCATCAGCTATCCCCTTAACTTCCAGGTGGTGGAGGCCACAAAACTCTGCGATCTGGTCAAACGTCAGCGACGAGTTTTGAACCAGCCAGACGGCGGTCGCTTTCGGCATCAAAGGTTTGCGGTCGCTCATGCAGGCGCTCTTTCCGACAAATGTGGCATAACAGCCGCACAAGCCAACAGTTCGAAGTTAATGGGATACGAACCTATAGCCCGACCGTCGCTTGGATTGCAAATGCCGATTCGTGCCTGACCGTCAGCTCGACCACCAGAATGGCCCGACCACCAGATTGGCAAGGCACATTGTGCAGCAATGGCAGTGGCACCCTTACATCATCAATTCATAAGTAAAATTTTCGATGACAGTATTTACGAGCAGGTCTTTGCACATGCGTTCGACCGTCGCCTTGGCCCGCACTTCGTCGGTCTCATCTAAATCAACTTCGATGAATTTTCCTTGCCGCACGTCTTTCACGCCACCAATTCCCATGGCGCCGAGCACGTTTTGGATGGCGCGGCCTTGAGGGTCGAGGACCCCAGTTTTAAGAGTTATTTTGATGCGGGCTTTCATCGCCAAACCTCGGACGTCGTTCAGAACAAGGTGTAGCTATAGCATCGATCGGTCACCCTGCCAGAGCAGGTTCGGCTGATACGGTTCGGGCACGGGAACTTGCCGCGCGCTCAACCTTATCTTCAGACAACCGAAACCATCATTGTCTAGGGTTCTGGCCAGTATTCGGCTTAAAGTGAGTGTACCATGGCCCTCGTCGGGTTCATTCGGAACTACACATGGCTGTGCGCCGTAGGTTGCTTCATTGTGGCCATGATCCTTGGCGCGAACGGTGTCCGCGAGAAACGCGGTTGGGTGACCAGTCAAGCACGGGTCGCTGGTTTCGACGACAATTGTCACATGCTTCCGCGCATCCCACCAAACGAGCGACAGGCCGTCTGGGGCGGTATCGTACCGTGCTCGGAAGTGGCGGCAAAGCAGGAATTGCACGCGGCTTATCAATATGACATCACCTCGACGCGCACATTCATCCTTGAATTTCCATCGCCCGACGGCGCTCTGCTCCAGACCACGACCGCCGGACCTCTTGTGCGCCTGCCAAAGACCGCAGATATCGGCCACCTCCTGCAGATCGACTATGCCGCAGCAAACCCTGATGTAATCCGTCCGCATGACGGTCTGCGTGGCCTGCAAATGCCGATCTTGCTGAATATCTTTGGCCTATGTCTGCTCGGCTTCGCGTGGCTGTCTCACATTGTTCATGGCAAACAAACCACGGGCGCTCCAAGTGGCGACTGGTTGAGCAAAATTGATCTGCCACCGGATGCGATTGCTGGTCAGAAATTAGCGTCGCAGTCTCGTCGGGTGGCCCAGGCACGTCTGCAACTGCGGTCGCCCCGGCGTGAGGTAGCGCCCCGCGAGAGCGCGGCTAAAGCCGGTGGCTTTGGCCGCAAAACCTAGAGCATTTCCCGACGAAGTGGCTTCCTGGTTCGTCGTAGAAAATGCGACCAATCAGAGACATTGAGCGCGTTCCGCGTCCGAAGGATCGGAACGTGATCTAGTAGTGCCACCCCCCACCCCCCACCACCAGACTTCGGCCAGCCCCCCTCCGCCATGGGCGGCGCGTGCTCTACGAAGTGTCAATGGCGCGTCAAGGGTGCGTCAAGGGTTTCCCGCTGGACGCCGGTGGCTTATATCGATGGCATGCGCAAACTGGCCAATGACTGCTTCGTCTCAGACCGTCCGCGGCTGCTCCATGCCGAAGCGCTCGCAATCCTGCGCGCGCGCGTGACAACCGTTGTCGAGCGCGAACAGGTCGACCTCGTTGACGCCGGCGGCCGTATCTTGGCCGATGATGTTTCGGCGCACTTTCCCGTGCCCATGCACACAAACGCCGCCGTCGACGGCTATGCCTTTGCCGCGGCCGATTACAACCGCGCGATTGGTAGTCAGTTCCCGATTTCGGCTCGTGTCACCGCGGGCCACGTGGCGGAGGTGCCGACCACCGTCAAATCCGCGGCTCGCATCTTCACCGGTGCCGTCATGCCAGCTGCGCACGACACGTGCGTCATGCAGGAAGACTGCATCGTGTCCGATGGCATCGTCACCATACCGCCCGGCCTCAAGGCAGGCGCCAACGTGCGCAAGGCTGGCGAGGATGTGCCAGCCGGCGTGGCTCTCATGGCGTCCGGCGACATCATCCGCCCACAAGATCTGGCAGGGTTAGCCTCCGTGGGTATGGCGCGCATCCCAGTCTTCGCACGCTTGCGCGTCGGTATTCTGTCCTCGGGCGACGAAGTCGTAAGACCCGGCGCGACCCTCGCTCACGGGCAAGTGTTTGACGCGAATATGCCTATGCTGACGGCGCTTGTTGCAGCCAGCGGCGCCGTACCATTGGATCTCGGCGTGGCACCCGACACACCAGATCGGCTCCACGCAATGCTGCGCGAAGCGGCGCGGACGTGCGATGTCGTGATCACATCCGGCGGCGCGAGCAAGGGTGAAGAAGACTATATGGTCTCAGCCCTTGAACTGCTCGGCAAGCGCCATCTTTGGCAACTCGCAATCAAGCCTGGCCGGCCCATGTCCTTCGGACAGATAGGCGATTGCGTCGTCCTAGGCTTGCCAGGTAACCCTGTCGCTGTTTTTGTCTGTTTCTTGCTCTACGCGTTTCCACTTTTGCGGCGCATGGGGGGCGCGATGTGGTTCGAGCCGGTGCGCTACAGTCTTCCAGCCGCGTTCACCTTTGACGGCCGCAAACCCGGCCGTCGTGAATACTGGCGCGGCATACTGACGACGTACCAGGGGCGGCTCGCCGTCGAAAAATTCGACCGAGACGGTTCAGGCCTGATCTCGGGTTTGCGCGCAGCCGACGGGCTGATCGAGATCCCCGAAGCGCACGGAGACGTGCAAGCGGGCGACGCTGTGGCGTTCATTCCCTTCAGCGCTTACGGTATCCTGCGTTAAGGCAAGGATGTGTTCGCAATGTTTGACTTCGAAGCTCAAATTCCAAGCGAAATCGACCCGGCAACCGGCCTTCCTATGGGCCCGAAGGTTGCGTCGGCCGTGCCCGCAAAACGCCCTGAGCGGGTCGTGCTCGATGGCCGCTTCTGTCGACTAGAGCCACTCGATCCGCGGCGCCACGCAGAGCAACTTTTCGCCGCAGCAACTGTTCCTGATGCGGTCGCACGCCATCAGTATCTGTTCGAGAACGCGCCCATGTCGCGCGTCGAATTCGACGTTTGGCTGACAGGCCGCGCTGCCAGCGATGATCCACTCTTCTTTGCCGTCATCGACAAACGCACGGGCCGCTGCGAGGGCCGTCAAACGTTGATGCGTATCGATCCAGCCAATCAATCGATCGAAATCGGGAGCATTTATTGGGGCCCTGCCATTTCGCAAACACCGGTGACCACTGAAGCGAACTTCCTGTTTGCTGAATACGTTTTCGATACGCTCGGCTATCAGCGCTACGAATGGAAATGCAATGCCCTGAACGCGCCGTCGCGCAGCGCGGCACTCCGCTTTGGCTTCACCTATGAAGGCTTCTTTCGCCGTGCTGCCATTATCAAGGGCCGGACGCGCGACACGGCGTGGTATTCAATCATAGCAGACGAGTGGCTAGCCCGCCGCGCGGGTTACAATGCCTGGCTCTCACCATCGAATTTCGATGCGGAAGGACGCCAAAAATCAACACTGTCTGAGCAAATTAAGCGTCACGCATGATCAAGTGCCGCTCGAAATAGATCCAGAAGAGGTTTTACCGATCATAACTGACATCATTCGTCACGCCGCTTGACCCGCCATACGCGCACCGACGGCTCACTGGTAACGTTTTTGAGTTCTTCGAGAAACGGCACGTTTTCCCCGTGGCTGAGGCGACCAATCAAGCTTTCACGCGTTACCCCCTCTTCAAGGCGCACACGCTCGCCCGGTGCCGAAACGGGCACGCACTCGATCAGGTAATCTGCATCAAGCGCACGCAACTTTTGTTCGGCGATCTCCGGCGTCGAGCGGAATATTTTATAGGTTTCGACAATCGCGCGATCGATGCGGTGATAGGGCGCCGCCAGCACATCATGACGAGTCAACGCAACGATATAGGGACCAAAGTCCACACTCGCGACCACGAAACCCTTTGGCAATTGCGCGAGCGAGCGCACCACGGGTGTCGTCCGGCATTGATCTGTTTCCTTCAGAGCGGCGCCCTCGATCGCGGCTTGTGACGCCCCCCCCGCCGTCAGCGCCAATCCAACCACGATCGCGAGCGTGCTTTGATTAAGCGCGATGGCTCCGAGCAGGCGTGCCGACAATGGCGTCAACTGACCGCCACCTCGGATTTCGGCGATCAACAGGGCGATTGGAAACACGGCCAGGAAGCTGCCGTAGGGCACCAGTTTAATTGTCGTCAATGATGCGGCGAAAGCAAGCAGAAGGAGCCCAAACTGGGCAGTGGTGTCGATCAAGTCATCCCTCCGGTGGCGCATATAGGCCGCCGACAGCGCAATACCCATGAAAGCCAAATAAACCAGCATTGGAGCGGGCTGATATGACAGCATTTCATAGACGCTCTTGCCTTCCCAAACCGTGACGAGCCAAAGATCGACCGCCTCACGGCTCATCAGTCCGAACGGCCCCTGCAGACATTGCGTATTGACGCCGAAGAAAACCAAAGCGCCGACACAGGCCGACACGCCAAGCACGCTAAGCCGGCCACCTGGCGACCAGCCACGTCCCTTGGTCGAAATAATCGCGAGCCCGATCGCGCAAACAGTCGTCGCCAAGACCATGTTCGCACCGAGCGAATCGCAGGGTGCTGTGTGCCAAAGCCAAGGCGGTGTCGTCATCAACAAGCCGGCGGCAAGTGTCGTTGCCAGCCCCACTGCAATGTTGCTGGCCGCGTCAAGGTATGTCGGCCGGAAACTCGCGTAGATCGCAAGTCCGCCAACTGCTGGGACAACAAGCAACAGCGGCTCATATCCTATGACCAGTGCCGCCCCCAAAAAGAGTCCAGCAAGGTATCCTTGGCGCGGTTCGAGAAAACTGCGCGCCAGCATTAGGAAGCCGATAATGGTGCCCAAAATCATCATGTTGTGATGATCAATCCGGCCGGATTTAAATTGGTAAAGCCCCGTCATTGTTGTCACAGCCAAGGCTACAACAAGCATGGCCGCCGGAAGCCCGCCGCGCGCTTCCGCCTCGCGCACCAGCAAGCGCAGGAACACCACGAGCAAGATCGTTGGCCACGCAACGCGAGTCGCAATTTCTGCATTTTCGACCGACAGCACCGTGCCAAAGACCGTGAGCAACACCCCAATGGGTAGGTCGACAAGACGCGACCAATGCGACAACAGCGGTTGGGGCCCGCCAAAGCGCGGCAGCAGCAAGTCGTACCAGTTTCCGCCAGCCAGCCATTCACGAACCTGCACGAGGCGCGTTGCATCGTCTGTATCGCCGAGCGAGGTGAGCAACTGCGCCTGTCCGATATCCCGCAACGCCACGAACAACGCAGCTGCAAGACACCACAACCACCGCGACATCAGCAGCGATTTCAGTGGCGCGGAGGCAATGGCTCGCTGGTCAGCTGCGAGTGTGGTCATGGTGCTGCAACCTGATCGGAACGTGCCGAGACCTTATCTTCACTGACTTGCCACAGCCTTAACGCCGCACTCACCATGCGTGCCGTAACGGACCCCGTGAAAGGGTTTGTTTAACGTTTATGCTTAAACCTAGGTCTCGAATCCAATTCGCATATGAGCGCCCCATCATTGGCGTTCGATGCCACAGATGAGGCCGTCCATGTCGCACTCGGAAGTCTTTGTCATCGGTGCTGGTCCGGCGGGCCTGACTTCCAGCTACCTGCTTACCAAACAGGGTGTCTCGACAACTGTAATCGAGGCCGATCCAGTCTACGTTGGCGGAATATCGCGCACTGCGAACTACAAAGGCTTCCTGTTCGACATCGGTGGCCACCGCTTTTTTTCGAAGTCACAAGAGGTTGTCGATCTCTGGAAAGAAATTTTGCCGCAGGACTTTATCGAGCGCCCACGTCTTTCGCGCATCTATTACGACGGCAAGTATTACTCGTATCCGCTGAAAGCTTTCGAAGCGCTGAACAACCTCGGCGTCGTCGAATCCAGCATGTGCGTGTTATCATTCATGTACAAGCAGGCCTTCCCGAACGAAAAGCCGGAAACCTTCCACGAATGGGTCGCAAACCAGTTTGGGGAACGTCTGTTCTCAATCTTCTTCAAAACCTACACGGAAAAAGTGTGGGGCATGAGCTGCGATGATATCAGCGCCGACTGGGCCGCACAGCGCATCAAAGGTCTCGATTTGTGGACCGCTATGGCACAAGCGCTGCGCAAATCAATGAAACCTGCAGGTTTTAAAGACGGCACCAAGGCGCACGACGGCGAAATCATTAAAACGCTGATCGAAAGCTTCCAGTATCCACGCAAGGGTCCTGGTATGATGTGGGACGCTGCGGCTGAAAAAACGCGCGCCCAGGGCGGCACGATCCACATGGGCACGTCGCTCGAAACGCTCGCCTATGATGCGCCAAAGAAAATCTGGACCATCACGGCACGCACACAGGGCGGTGAAACCAAAACCTTTACGGCCAACCATGTGATATCGTCGGCGCCCATCAAGGAACTGGTCCATTCGTTCGTCGCCCCGCCAGCCTGCATCCCGTCGGCCGAACGACTGAGCTATCGTGACTTCATCACTGTAGCACTTGTGGTCGAGAAGCCAGATCTGTTCCCGGACAACTGGATCTACATCCACGATCCCAGCGTGAAAGTCGGCCGTATTCAGAATTTCCGTTCGTGGTCGCCTGAGATGATCCCAAATAAAACACAATCTACACTTGGCCTCGAATACTTCTGTTTCGAGCACGATGGCCTCTGGAATTCGAGCGACGCCGAATTGATCGCGCTGGCAACGAAAGAATTGTGTCAGATCGGTCTTGTTGCCAAAGACGATATTCGTGACGGCTGCGTGGTGCGGCAAAAGAAAGCCTATCCGGTCTACGACGCCACTTACAAAACCAACGTCGAGACCATTCGCTCGGAACTTGCCGACACGTACCCATCACTGCATCTCGTCGGCCGCAATGGCATGCACAAATACAACAACCAGGATCATGCCATGATGACGGCTATGCTCACGGTTCAAAATATCGTCGCTGGCGAACAGCTGTTTGATATCTGGAATGTCAACGAGGACGCCGAATATCATGAAGCTGGCGGCTCAGGCGCCGAGCACGCCCTCAAGAGCGTGCGCCTGGTGCCACGCAAAGTCGGAGAAGCTGCGTGATAGAGCGTCTGTCTTCGGCGCTGATCGCACAGCTTGGCCCGGAGCGCGGGTACGCCGTGTTCCGCATGGGCTGTTACCTAACTGTCAGTGCAGCAGCGCTCATCGCCGACGTCACCGTCTATCGCTTCGCACTGATGCTGTTGCCCTTTGCCGCCGCAGCAGCAGCCGTCGGCTTCATCTTCGGCGTGATGACGCACTATGCTGTATCGTCCCGTCTTCTGTTTACAGACATTCTGAAGGCACGCGGTGGGGCAGCCGAAGCGCCTGTCCTCGGCCAGTTCTTTCTGGCGGGCTTGACCGGTCTTGTGGTCACCACCAGCGTCGTATGGGCGGTTGCTGATCTTGGTGGCTACCATCCAATGTTGGCAAAGGCCTGCGCCGTGGCACTTTCGTTCACGTCCGTTTTTATTGTCCTGCGCACGCTCGTGCTCGGCAACTTCCTGCACCGCCAACCGTCCGTCTGAGCCAAAGAGACCAGCGAAAGAGCCACAACATGTTCATCGCCAACTATCCGCTGAAAAGCTTTGTGCAGAAGGCGATCATGTTTGCCCAGTTGCCGCTGACGTACGGCAAATTGCATCCCTACCGCGCGTTGCAGCAGCGTGCCCTCAACGAAACGATGGACTTCATAGTCAAAGAAATGCCTGAGGCTGTTTCGTTCGACACGCCGCGCGAACTGATGGACTTTGCCATCAAGTCGGCCAAGGTTGGTGGCATTGTCGCTGAGTTCGGTGTCAACCAGGGCGGCACGATCAACTTCATCGGCAAGAAGCTGCCGTCGCACGAAGTCCATGGTTTTGACAGTTTTGAGGGTTTGCCTGAAAGCTGGTCGGGCAACCAGATGGAAGCCGGCTCGTTTAACAACGGCGGTAAAATGCCAAAGGTGCCAGCCAACGTATCGCTGCACAAAGGCTGGTTTACTGACAGCTTGCCGAAATGGGCGCAGACACACGGCGAAAAGAAGATCGCTTTGCTTCACGTTGACTGTGATTTGTACTCATCAACAGCGACGATCTTCGAACAGCTTGAAAAGCAGATCGTTCCCGGCACCGTCATCGTATTCGATGAATATTTCAACTACCCTGCCTGGCAGGTACATGAACATAAAGCGTTCCTCGAGTTCCTCGCACGCACCGGCCGCACCTGCCGCTACACCGCATACTCGTTCCAACAGGTCGTGGCGGTGATGCAATAGCCAACCGCCCTGCGCGAAGCGGCGAAAGTCATGCGACCGAGGCGTTGGTGTGGGCATCTCTTTGAATGCTAAAAGGCCCACGTCACAAACAGTCGAGTTTGATCCCGACTGTTTGTCCATGGGCACTTTTTGACCGCCGACACTAGAATTGAATTTTGCCGCCTTTGCCGCCGTTGCCCGAGTTGGCACCGCGGTTGTTGCTGCCGCCCTTGCCACCATTGGCGCTGACGGTGTCGCCTGGGCAGGCTTTCGCGCCCTGGATTGTGCCGCCCTTACCGCCGTTACCGGAGTTGGGGCCGGTGTTGTTTTTGCCGTCTTCGCCATCGACGCTTGTGATGCGTGCTTCGCAAGCGAGGCGATCTGGACCAACGGCCAATTTGCTGCAGTCGCAATCGGTCTCGGATGCGGCTGCCGATTTACTGGACTTCTGGCCAGCAGCGAACACGGCGGCGCCCGAGGCGGCTAACATTGAAAGGCCCGCTGCAAAGGCTGTGAGGACGTGAATGCGTGTCATGGGAGTCTCCTGATCATTGAGTGTTGGGCAGAAGGTGCCGAACCTTCGGGGGAAGGTTCGGCATCTCGGGGCCAGATGTTCTTTCTAGCCTCGGGATTGGTATGCGATGTTTGGTAAGGAGTGACTTGAGCGTTTAGTTCGTCTTGCTGCCGCCGTTGCCGCCATCGGACTTGTAGTCGCCGCCTGAGGTGGTGTTGCCATCACCATTGTCGACCACTTTGCTGCCGACCTTGATCTCACCGCCAGATCCACCGTTGCCGCCGGACTTGCCACCGTTGCCGCCGTTGCCACCGCTGGTGTTTGCGCCACCGCCGGAGACTTTGTTGTCATCGCCGTTGACCACGACCTTGCGGTTGTCGTTGACGCCGCCGCCTTGACCACCGTCGCCGCCGGTTTTGCTGCCGCGGCCACCATTGCCGCCTGTGGCTGTGTTGTTGCCTTGGTCGACCCTATTGTCGTCACCGTTCACGACGACCTTGCGATTGTCGTTGACCGTGCCGCCGTTGCCGCCGTTCTGGCCCGTTGTGCCGCCATTGCGGCCATTGCCACCATTGGCGCTATCGCCTTCGACCTTGACCTTGTTGTCGTCACCGTTGACCACGACCTTGCGGTTGTCGGTGACGTTGCCGCCATCTTGGCCCTTGCCACCATTTGCCTTGTCGCCCTGAACGATAACCTTGCTGTCATCGCCATTGACGACGATCTTGCGGTTGTCGACGCCGCTGTTGTCACCCACCACGACGATTTTGCAGTTGTCGCAGTTGACCACAAATTTGCGGTTATCTGGGCCATCGAGGTTAGACGCCGGCACATAGACGGTCTTGTTCGAGCCGTTGATGACGATGGTGCCGTCTTCACCCTTCGGCACGTCATGGCCGGCCCGCCTTGCGTCACCATAGGACATGACGCGGAAACCACGGGTCGGGTCGGCGACGAGTGCTTTAGCCTGAACCAGCTGCTGTTGAAACTTCAATCCGTCGGTCTTGGCGAAGACTTGGGCGTTGTGAACTTTCTTCTGAGCCGCAACGAAGTGACTGACAGAATTGGTTGTCAGCCGGCCTTTGATGTCAGCGCGAGGTGCGATGACCGGCCTGATGACGTGCGGTACCGGTTGCGCGATTTTGATCACCGGCGCGGAAGTCAGGATTGGCCGACCGATAGGCATTTGTGTCAATGTCGTCTTCGGACCTGGCAACGGCATGCCGACAGTCTTCGATGCGGGCGCCAATGGCATAACTTTCATCGGCACCACCGGCTGCACCACCCGCGCTGGCATTGTGACACGTGGATCGGGTTTGATCACCGGCTGGACCGGCTGCAGCACCTTGGCGGGCATCGTCACGCGCGGATCTGGTTTCCTGTCGATGATCTGCGGCATCGGTTTCGGCTCGAAGCGCTTGGCCTCTACCCTCGCCATCGGCTCGGGCCGCTTGACCTCGACCCTTGGCGAAGGTTTCGGGTCAGCAATGCGCTGGACAGGCTTCATTTCAACCCGTTGCACGGGCTTGACTTCAACGCGTCGAATTTCAGCTTTCGGTGCCTGACGCACAACCGGTGCTACGGCACGCTGCGGCGCTTGATTACCAGGTGCTGCCTCAGCGACACCAACGAACAAGGCCAGGGCAAACAGGCTGGAAGCGAGCGATGTGACTGAGCGGATCATTGGGGTCTCTCCAGATTTATTTTGGTGTTTCGCGAGCCGCTCTGTGTTGCCGCTCATGAGTGTGTTGTGCGCCCAATGCGTCGCCGCCGCTGTTCCGGGCGATACACCGGATGATTTTCGTTTATCGCCCAGAAAACTGGTGTGGCGTGTATGCAGCAAGGTTGGCCAAGCGCGGCACGCCGCACAAAGCAAAACCCTCCGGCGCGGGGGCACCGGAGGGTTCACAGGGGTTCAGGGGTACAGTGGGCTTCAGAGGCACAGTGGGCCTCAGAGATACATCGGGTTAAAGATCAGAACGAGATCTTGCCGCCGTCGCCACCGTTGCCGGAGCCGTTGCCGCTGTTGCGGCTGCCGCCGTTGCCGCCACGAGCCGAAGCGGTGGTTCCAGACTTGGCTTTGCCAGCTTTGGTGAT
>JANNXS010000239.1:0-49755 GCA_031409695.1 Hyphomicrobiaceae bacterium | reverse complement strand
CATATGACCGCTGGTATCAGTAGTTGTAGGCACGCTCACCGTGATCGTTGATATCAAGGCCTTCGCGCTCTTGGTCGCTGCTCGGGCGCAGGCCAACCAAGATGTCGACGAGCTTGAAGATGATCGCCGAGAGAACAGCTGACCAAAGAAGCGTGAAGCCAACCGCTTTTGCCTGTTTGATGATCTGATCCTGCATCACGAACTCTGCAGCAATCTTGCCAGCTTCATAGTCGAAGATGCCCGTGCCACCGAGGCTCGGTGCCACGAGGATGCCTGTCCCGATGGCGCCGATGATGCCGCCTACGCAGTGAACTCCAAACACGTCCAATGCGTCGTCGTAGCCAAAGCGGTTCTTCACTGTTGAGCAGAAGACAAAGCAGACGGCCCCTGCGACGAAGCCGAGCACGATGGACCCCATGGGTCCGGCGAGACCAGCAGCCGGTGTGACGGCGACGAGGCCAGCGACCACGCCCGTGACCAGACCAAGCACGCTCGGTTTGCCCTTCTCGAACTGCTCGGCAATCATCCAGGCAAGGCCCGCCGCCGCCGTAGCAACGAACGTGTTGACCATGGCAAGAGCTGCCGTACCGCCGGCTTCGAGGGCAGAGCCGGCGTTAAAGCCGAACCAGCCGACCCACAGAAGGGCCGCGCCAACGACTGTCATGGTAAGCGAATGTGGTGTCATGGCTTCGCGACCAAAACCGACGCGCTTGCCAATAATCAAAGCACCAACAAGACCAGCGATACCGGCGTTGATGTGCACGACCGTGCCACCGGCGAAATCAAGTGCGCCCCAACGGAACAGTAGGCCAGCATTCGCATTGACGGCATCCAAAGCAGCTTGTGCGGCGGCTTTCTTGGCTGGGTCCGCGCCGGCGTCGGCGAGGGCTTTCACGGCCTTTGCAATTTCATCCGGGCCCGCCCAATACCAAACCATGTGCGCAACCGGGAAATACACCAAGGTCACCCACAGTGGCACGAAAAGCATGACCGCCTTAAACTTCATACGTTCGGCGAACGCACCGACGATGAGCGCTGGCGTGATGCAAGCGAATGTCATCTGAAACGCGATGTAGGCGAGTTCGTTGATCGGCACACCCGCGGTGAATGACGCTGCCATTGAATCGGGCGTAACGCCGCGCAGGAACGCTTTGTCGAAGGAACCGATGAAGTTGTTGAACAACTTACCCTCGGTGAAGGTCAGCGAATAGCCGTACATCACCCAAATCACCGCGGTGATGCAAACCGTGTAGAACACTTGCATCAACATCGAGAGCATATTTTTTGTCCGCACAAGCCCGCCGTAAAAAAGCGCAAGCCCCGGAATCGTCATGAGCAGCACCAGCACAGTCGAGGTCAACAGCCATGCTGTGTCCCCTTTGTTTGGTACGGGGTCAGCCGCAAAAGCTGGGCTTAAGGCGAACAGCGAAACGGCCGCGAGCCCACTGGCTGCCCAACTGGCTGCGACGAACGCTTTCGATCGACTTCCTATGAACATCTAGATATTCCCCCATTTCTGGAACGAGACTGGTTGTGACTGCAGTGTTGCGAAGGCAGCGAAATCGATCTCGCTGCTTCAGAGTGCGGCATCGTCTTCAGAGTGCGGCATCGTCGGTTTCGCCAGTGCGGATGCGCACCGTATGATCGATGCTCGAGACAAAGATCTTGCCATCACCAATGCTGCCTGTTTTTGCGGCGGCAACGATGGCGTCGACAGCGGCCTGAACCATATCGGAGGCAACGACCGCCTCAATTTTGACCTTGGGCAGGAAGTTTACGGCGTACTCGGCGCCGCGGTAGATCTCCGTGTGGCCCTTTTGGCGACCATAGCCTTTGACCTCTGTGACGGTCATGCCCTGAAGACCAAGCTCGGTGAGCGCCGCCCGCACTTCTTCGAGCTTGAACGGCTTGATGATCGCGCTGACAAGTTTCATGACACCTCCTGACGGACAGCCGCATTTCGGCCGTAGTTAAGAGAGGCTTAACAAGAACCGTGCCAAGTCCTAAAACCTCAGCAGCGACTTGATTTTTATGAATTTTATGCAGGCGCTTGGTCAAAACAGCAGTGCTGCAAGAAGCGCCGTTCGCCTATAATATAATCACTCCAGCTCTTTATTTGAGCAGCCGTCCGTGTTGCCGAATTCGCCAAACATTGACGTATCTCACCACGTACACCGACGGATATCGACCCGGTCGCCACAACAAGCAGAGCGGCAAAAGTCCTATTTCAAACCCCAGCCTTACCCGCCACCTTGATTGCAAACGCATAATCCACGGCCACTTCCTTTAGGCTGTCGAATCGTCCAGAGGCGCCGCCGTGGCCGCCTTCCATGTTGGTTTTCAGCAGCACCAAATTGCCAGATGTGTTGCGCTCGCGCAGACGTGCAATCCACTTGGCCGGTTCCCAATAGGTCACGCGCGGGTCAGTCAGCCCGCCGTAGGCAAAGATGTGCGGATAGGCCTTCGTCGCCACGTTCTCATAGGGCGAATAGGCATGAATACGCGCGAACTCCTCTGGGCTGTCGATCGGGTTGCCCCACTCTGGCCATTCGGGTGGCGTCAGCGGCAACGATGCATCCAGCATCGTGTTGAGCACGTCGACGAATGGTACATCGGCGATGATGCCAAGGAATAGCTCCGGCGCGAGGTTCGCGACGACACCCATCAACATGCCGCCAGCCGATCCGCCGTTCGCGACAATACGGCCCTTCTTGGTCAGGCCGACATCGATGAGGTGTTCGCCGGCCGCGATAAAATCCGTGAACGTGTTCATCTTGGTCGCCATCTTACCGCCGGTGTACCAGCGATAGCCTTTATCCTTGCCGCCACGGACGTGCGCGATGGCATAGATGAAGCCGCGGTCGACCAGTGACAGGCGACCCGTGGAGAACGATGCGGGGATGGTAATGCCGTAACTGCCATACCCGTAAAGCAGCACCGGCGCCGAACCATCGAGCGGGGTGTCTCTCCGATACAGCAGCGTCACAGGCACCGTCTCGCCATCCTTGGCCGGTGCGAACAGGCGGCGCGTTACGTAGTCTGACACCGAGTGCCCGCTCGGCACCTCCTGGCGTTTGCGCAAGGTGCGTGTTCGCGTCACCATGTCGTAATCATAAGTCTCCGACGGCGTCGTCATGGAGGAGTATGTAAAGCGGATCGTTGTCGTGTCGAATTCGTAACCGTGCGAAAGGCCAAGCGAATACGCCTCCTCAGCAAATTCGATGGCGTGCTCGGCGCCCGTGGCCAACTCGCGGATCACGATGCGTGGCAAGCAGTCTTCGCGCTCCAATCGCACGAGATGGCCTTTGTAGGCGACCATGTCGATCAGCAGCCGACCGGGCTTGTGCGACGTTAGTTCTTTCCAGTTGGCTTCTTCCGGCGCGTCAATGGGCGCCGTGCAGAGACGGAAATCTTCGGCATTGCCGGAGTTGGTCGAGATGAACAGCTGGTTGCCGTTATGCTCAATACCGTACTCGTGGCCGAAGCGGCGCTTGGCGATGAGGCGCGGCGGCGACAGCGGTTCCTCCGTATCGATGAGATAAGCTTCGTTGGTCTGGTGATCGTGCACGTCGATCGTCACGAAGCGACCAGACTGGGTCTTGCCGACGCCAACATAAAAACCGACGTCCTTCTCCTCGTAGACCATCACGTCGGCGGAGGCGTCGGTCCCGCGGATGTGCCGCCAGACCGTCAGCGGACGGTGGTTATCATCCAAGCGCACATAGAACAGCGTGTCGTCGGTGGCCCACACACCGCCGCGCGTGTTTGGGATCGAGTCTGGCAGGTCGGTGCCAGTTTCGAGGTCGCGGATCTTGAGCGTGAACAGTTCCGAGCCCTTGTCGTCGACGGCGTAGGCCAGCCACTTGTGATCGGGCGAATGGGAGGTCGAGCCAAGCTGCCAATAGGATTGGCCTTCGGCCTCCTTGTTGCCGTCGATCATGATTTGCTCGCGCGGATGCGGGTGGGCATCCGAAGCGCCAGTGCCGGCCGCGCGTGGCGAGCGCACGATCAGCGGATACTGGCCGCCGGTAATGTAGCGAGCATTGTACAGCCACGGACCATCGGGCGCGGGAACGGACTGGTCGTCCTCCTTGATGCGGCCCTTCATTTCGGCAAACAGCGTCTCCTGCAGCGCCTTCGTGTCGCCAAGTGCAGCTTCGGTCCAAGCGTTCTCAGCCTCCAAGTGCGCACGAATGGCAGGGTCCAGCGCGGTCGGATCACGCATCACATCCTGCCAGTTGGACGCACGCAACCACGCATAGTCATCGCTGATGGTAACGCCGTGGTGCGTTGTCGCAATCGGCCGCTTATCAGCCTTCGGGGGCTCAATCTTCACAGGGTCACTCACGTGTTACCCATCGATCCGGGCCTAGGCCAAACGGCGGAAGCGTTACCCGACCGGGAGATGGCGTTTGCGTTAACCCCATGTGCATTGGCAGACATTGCAGGGTCAAGACGCGTTGCTGTCGCCGCCAAAACCAAAACCCAAATATCAGGGGCTGCGATGTGGGGATGACGCGGCGCCCCAGAGCGCGCGATCGTTCCTCTATTCGGACTGCTTGGTTTTGATGGGCGCCAAGGTTGTAGCGCAAGTGCGCCACACTCAAAAGCCATGCGAGCTCATGCGAGCCACGCGACTAGTGATGAGCCAACGATACCAGCGATTACAATAGGTCAAAGGGCACGCGGGTACAACACCGCATTGCCCGCCTTACGAGGCTCAAACAATCAGTCGAAAATCGTCAGCGACGATATCAATCCTTGTTCCGCACCTTCTTGGCGATCTTCGCGGCGCGCTTGACAGCGTTTTCTTGTTTGCGTGCGCGCGCTTGAATCTTCTTGCGGCGCTGGTCACCCATCTTCGGCATTTTCGTTCCCTCAAGGTTCTATAATCTGAGACGTTAAGTCGGTAGGCTCAAGCCTTGCCGCCCATATCTACCCCACCCTTATCTGCATTGTTTAGGCGCGCGATCAAGCTGGAAGTGTCCCAACGGTTGCCACCCATCTTCTGCACTTCGGAATAAAACTGGTCGACCAACGCCACGACCGGCAGCGTCGCGCCATTCTTGCGCGCTTCATCGAGCGCGATCGACAGGTCCTTGCGCATCCAATCGACAGCAAAGCCATAATCGAACTTGCCATCGGCCATCGTCTTCCAACGGTTTTCCATCTGCCAGGAGCCGGCGGCGCCTTTGGAGATCGTCTCCATAACAGCTGGCAGGTCGAGACCCGCTTTCTGCGCCATATGAATGCCCTCGGCGAGGCCCTGCACCAGACCGGCGATGCAGATCTGGTTGACCATCTTGGTCACCTGCCCCGCGCCCGGCGGGCCGATCAAAGTCGACATGCGCGCGAACAGGTCGATCACAGGCTTGGCGCGTTCGAACACGGGTGCGTCGCCGCCGCACATGACGGTAAGCGCGCCATTGACCGCGCCCGCCTGTCCGCCGGACACGGGTGCATCGATGAAATCAAAACCCTTGGCCTTGGCCGCGGCGTACAACTCACGCGCGACGTTGGCCGAAGCGGTGGTGTTGTCGATAAAGATCGTACCCTTGCGCTGGCTTTCAAAGGCGCCGCCCTTTGCCGTTGTGACGGAACGCAGGTCGTCGTCGTTGCCAACGCAGCAGAACACGAAGTCGGCGTCCTTGGCAGCATCAGCCGGCGTTGGGGCCGTCTTGCCATCGTATTCCTTGGCCCAAGCATCAGCTTTAGCGCCATTGCGGTTATAGACCGTGAGGTCGTGGTTGCCCTTTTTGCGGATGTGCCCCGCCATCGGGTAGCCCATCACGCCAAGGCCGATCCAAGCCACTTTGGCCATCGTTCCGCTCCACTCTGCAGGAAAATTTCACCGGCTATAGCGGAAGCCCGCGGGTCGGGGAAGGTGTGCTTCAAGTGGCGACCTGCGACGGACGGGCAATCGCGCCGCGTGTCTAGCGTGCCCCCGTCATGCTATCGCGCCGATCATGCTTATCGTCGCCAAGATTCTTGTAACACTGGCAGCTGTCGCCGCCGCAATTCTGCTCGCTGCCTACTTCGGCCAGCGTCGGCTGTTATATTTTCCCGATCGCACCCGCACGCAGCCGGCGGATGTGGGACTGCTGTCCGTCACGGAGCATATTCTGACCGCGCCCGATGGCGCTCAGATCGTCACTTGGTGGGCAAAAGCCAAACCTGGCCAACCGACTTTGCTCTACTTTCACGGCAACGGAGGCGCGCTCGCCGCGCGTCAGCCACGCTTTGAACGATTCATGGGCGAAGGTTGGGGCGTCTACATGATGTCCTATCGGAGCTACTCAGGCTCAACCGGTCGGCCGACGGAAGCCGACAACATCGCCGATGCGGTTCTCGCCTTCGACTGGATCGCCACCCAAGGCGTAACCAAGATTATACTTTACGGTGAAAGCCTCGGCACAGGCGTTGCAACCCAAGTCGCGACACAGCGCCCGGCCATCGGGCTTATTTTAGATGCACCGTACACGTCCACCTGGGAGGTGGGCGAAACGCGGTTTCCGTTTCTGCCAGTGCGTCGGGCCATGTGGGACCGTTATGAAACCCGCCGGCATATTCTGAACGTCCGCGTGCCGATCCTGATCCTGCATGGCAAGCTTGATGCTGTCATCCCTGTTGCTATGGGCCGAGAGGTGGCCCAGATCGCTCCGGAGCCGAAAACGTATGTGGAATTTCCACGCGGCGGCCACATCGATCTTTATATCAACGGCAACCACGCACTGACGCACGTGCGGGCGTTCATTGCTGACCTGAAACAGTAAAGGCTCAAAGAAAAAGAGTAACTTCACAGCCAAACACCGTAATACGGCTCACTTCGTCAGCACGACGAAATCCGTGCCCTTGCCGGTTTCGGTGCTTATTCCCTGGTCAGATAGGATCAGCGTCGCGCCGGTCCACAGACGCTTGCCAATTTCAGCCGCGAAGTCCGGTTCAATAACCACGCGGTCGAGCGCGGACACGGCCGACGCGCTGACAACGGCGCCATCCGCATTCGATACCGATGTCCAGCGCAGAGCGGCATTTTCTGCGGCGATGGCCGTAAACACATGTGTGCCAAGGGGCGCCTTCGGATCGAGGAACGTGACCGCGCCCTCCAGGATGGTTTGCCAACCTTGCCGCACCATCACACGCCCCTCCTTGCGCGAGACAAACACGGTGATCGGCTCTGTACCCCGGATGGCGAGTTTGGAGGCCTGCTCAGCGGCGTCGGCCAAGTTTTCCTGTTCCCGCGCCAGACGGGCCGACGCGAAACTGGCATCGCTGGCTGCCGCTTCCGCCGCGCGCGCGATCCCAAGCTCAGTTTTCGCGTCCTCCACCGCTTCTTCGGCCGCGTAGAGTGATGCCTCAGCCTGAAGCCTATCCTCAGCCGATGTTGCCAGCACGAGCCGGTTGCGCGCGTTGGCCGCCATCTCGGCAAAGGTTCCGACGTGCCGCTCCGTTTCGGCGCGTTTGGCGCGTAGGGTGTCACTCATCTGCGCCGACGCCTGCGCCGTCTCAAGCGCGGCCTTCACGTTTTGGTTGGCCTCGATATGCGCCGAGGCAAGGCGGCGCTTCTCGACCTCAGCCACTTGCATCGGATTGAGGAGAAGTTGCACCGGAACGTCAGGGTTTGGCCCATCAGAAATCGGGGACCCGGCAGAGGCAAGGGTCAATGCGCTCGAAGTCACCCCGCGATGCACCGATGCCGTCATCGCGTAAGGCGTCATGACCGGGACAGGCAAGCGCGCATGAGCCACGACTTGTGGGGCAACAACCTCGTGCGTGACAATCACGCGAGCACCCATGCGCGTTAACGAGAAAAGCTGCTCGGCGAAATCATAAGGCAAGCGAATACAACCATGCGAGGCTCGGTAACCGGGCAGTTTGCCGGCATGCAGCGCGATGCCCGACCAGGTCAGCCGTTGCATGAACGGCATCGGCGCGCCGGAATAGATGTTGCTTTCGTGGTACTTGTTCTTCTGGATAACACTGAACACGCCAGTGGGCGTCCGAAAGCCATCCATGCCCGATGAAATTGGGGCCTGCACCATCGCGATACCCCCGGCATAGAGCGTTATTGTTTGCGCGCTGAGGGAGACGATGGCCAAAAGTGGCATCTGGGGCACTGGCGCAACCGTCGGCGTGCGTACAAGTTGTCCGCGCGACACGGGCGCAATAGACGCTAACTCAGTCTTGACCCCGCGCCGCGCTCTGCTGGGTGCCGCCTCGGAGAGCGCCGTGAACGTCACGAGTGCGGCACTGCACGCCGCGGTGCCTTTGAGCAGCTGGACTGAAGCACGCAACATCTCAAGCCCCTACGCAAAACAACTCATGGAACAGGAAAATCAATGTCGAATTATACACATACCCCGTCGTGTTCCAATCGAACTTTGCTCTGATACCGGTGGTTTTTGGTGAGATAGCGTAAATGGCCAACACCTCAGAACACAAGCAGCACATAGGAAGGCGTGCACTGCCAGAAGGACCTGCGCGAGTTGGCATTCAAGCAGAAAAGGCAAGCAAATCAGGTCACGGCTGGGACGGAATGCGAACGCAATCACGGCTGGTGCCAGTTGAAGACTGGCAGACGACCTTCGGTGGCTTCGGTATATCGCTCGTTGGGCGACGGCAATCGCGACTGGTGCCGGTTGAGGACACGCAAGGGCGTGATGTTGGCTGAGCCCGATCGGGTGTGCGGATCGGCTTGCAGGTGAGGCCCATGCACTGAATGGTGCCGTCAACCGGGCGTGTCTTGGCGGACGACGATGACGCCATGCCGATCGAGGCCACGAGAATAGTGATGCTTGCAAAGGCGAAACGACGGTTCATTGGAGGCTCCTGGATGAGCGCGCTTTTGTGCCCGCGGTGCTTGTGACCGCAGCGCTGCGGTCCTTCTCCAGATCTAAGCAGCTTTGGGCTGCCAGGCAGTTCCAGTGGGCACAGGTAGGCGCCGGAACGCGGCGAGCCTATCACAATCCGTTGTTCGGGCCCCCATTCCGCGGCCGTCGGCCCAGCCAGCGACGTCTTTTCACTGGCGGCGCCGACAGCCAGCGTTCATATTATGACCATGATCGGCCTCCCCTATGCCGCTCAGCCCCAGCCTATCGCCCCAGCCTATTTCCCCCGCTTTTCGCCCCCGCTTTTCGCCAGTGAGCCGATGATGAGCCAGCCCGCCTCGATTGCTGCCGACGCCACCATTGTGCCACGCGCAGAGGCCGCAACCGAACGCATCCAGCGTGCCCGAAAAGCTGCCGGCGAAATCGTGTTCGGCCAGGAAGCTGTGATTGAGAAGACGCTGATTACCGTGCTCGCGGGTGGCCATGGGCTTCTGATCGGCGTGCCCGGTCTTGCCAAGACATTGCTGGTTGAAACCCTCGGCTCGGTGCTTGGCCTCGATGCCAAACGCATCCAATTCACGCCAGATTTGATGCCGTCTGACATCGTCGGATCGGAAGTGCTGGAAGAGGCCCAAGGCCAGGGTGGCCGTCGGGCTTTCCGCTTCATCAAAGGGCCGATCTTCGGCCAGCTGCTGATGGCCGACGAAATCAACCGCGCCTCGCCAAAGACACAGTCGGCGCTGCTGCAGGCCATGCAGGAAAAACATGTGACTGTCGCCGGCACACGGCACGACGTACCTGCACCTTTCCACGTGCTCGCAACCCAGAACCCGATTGAGCAGGAGGGCACCTACCCGTTGCCTGAAGCTCAGCTCGACCGGTTCCTGCTGCAGATCGACATCGATTATCCCGATCAAGTGGCTGAGCGTCGCATGCTGTTTGCGACCACCAGCACGCAAGAGCGCCGCGTCGAGCAGGCTTTCACCGCCGACGAACTGATGGCCGCCCAGCGTCTTGTCCGCCAGCTGCCCGTGCCGGACAAGGTCGTCGATGCCATTCTGAAGCTGGTGCGCATGGCGCGTCCCGGCACAGGTGCCGGCGCCGAAACCGACCGATTGATCGGTTGGGGGCCGGGCCCACGTGCCTCGCAGGCTTTGATGCTCGCCATCCGCGCCAAGGCGCTGCTCGAAGGTCGTCTCGCGCCGTCGATCGACGATGTCATTTCTCTTGCCGAGCCGATCCTCAAGCACCGCATGGCTTTGACATTCGCCGCGCGCGCAGACGGCGAAACCATGGCTGGCGTTATTGGGCGTTTGACAAAAACAATTTGAGCGGAGGTGCAAACGCGCGCCCATGGACAGCCCAGCCACCAAAGTTCGCGCCACGACGCGGATGACCTTCCGCGAGTTCGCGGCGTTCTATTTCGCGCGCCCAGATCAGGAACGCTGGGAACTGATAGATGGGGAGGCCATAATGAGGCCGCCAATGTCCAGAACGCATGAGCGCATAGCGGACACTGTCGATCGCCTGCTGAACGATGCTTTGACCCGTTCACGTCCCGAATGGACTGCGGATCGTGAAATTGGCGTGCACGTGCCCGAAGAGAAAGAGTGGACTGCCGAGCCAGATGTCACTGTTTCGAATAGGGACATTCCGCCCGGTGCCGTATTCGCCGAACGGCTCCATTTTGCCGAGCGGTTCTATTTCGTCGTCGAAGTGCTTTCGAACGACCATCCGGACGTGCTCGCCAGGAGGCGTGCGTACTACCGGTCTCACGCGCACAATCGAGGCATCATGTTTGTGTCGCAAGACTCAATCTCTGTCGAGCTCGTGCGACGCACCGCGGATGGCTGGGCCACCGAAATACTGACAGATCCGAGTGCGATGCTCGATCTCCCCGACATCGGCATGATCGGTCGCCTCAGCGAAATCTATCGTACAACTGAGCTGGAGCCTAAGTAACCCGACATGGCCACACTGCTCAAATCCGCCGCCGAAAAATCCGCGTCCGACATGTTCGGCCGCGAGTCAGAGGCGCATCAACTAGCAGACCGCTTACCAGACCTGATGCTTGACGGGGTGCGCATCTCAAACACCGTGGTTCACGGCCTGCATGGCCGACGGCGGCCGGGTCCGGGTGAAACCTTCTGGCAGTTCCGTCAATACCAGACCGGCGATACGTTCCAACAAATCGACTGGCGCCGCTCGGCAACGTCCGACCACCTGTTCATCAAAGAGCGCGAGTGGGAAAGTGCCCATACGGTGTGGTTGTGGCCGGATATCTCCAAATCCATGTCATTCCGCAGTCACCTTTCGACGGTCTATAAATCGGATCGCGCGCTGGTCCTGATGTTCGCCCTGGTCGAGATGTTGGTGCGCGCCGGTGAGCGCACGGCCTTGATGGGGCTGACGCAGCCCTCGATCAGCCGCAAGACGACCACCCGCATCGCCGAAATGCTAGCGGCTAACCTTAAGCAGACGGGCCTCACAACCAGCACACCCCCCCAGCAGCGCGTGGCTCGTTTCTCGTCCGTGGTTTGGATCAGCGACTTTCTTGATCCGATCGAAAGTCTCGCCAAACGCGTCGATGAGCTTGCAGCCTCCGGTTCGCGTGGCCATCTCATCCAAGTGCTAGACCCCGCCGAAGAAACATTGCCCTACTCAGGCCGCACTGAATTCATTGGCGTGGAAGACGGCACGCGTTGGATGTCTGACCGAGCTGAAACGCTGCGCGACGCCTATCGCACGCGCTTGCTTGAGCACCGGGCGGCTTTGCAGGACATCTGCCGCCGCAACGGCTGGTCATTCATACTTCATCACACCGACAAGTCTGCGGCCGACACACTGTTGCAAGTGACCATGCGCCTGCGCGGCGAACCGGTTGCAAAGGAAAAAGTGGAGGCGGCGACGTGATGTCTGTAACCATGACGCAGGACCGTTTCACGGTACGCCCACTCGAGGCCCAATCATGAGCGGTTTGGCATTCCTCAATCCGGCGCTGTTGATCGGACTGCTTGCGTTGCCAGTAATATTTTGGCTGCTGCGCACGACGCCACCGGCACCGAAACGCGTCGAGTTTCCAGCGACCCGGATTCTTGTCGGCCTCGCGGACAAGGAGAAACAGCCCGAGCGAACGCCCTGGTGGCTGATGCTGATCCGTCTCCTGGCGGCAGCGTTGCTCATTCTGGCACTCGCCGAGCCTGTGCTCAATCCCGTGCGCAAATCGACCGTCAATGGCGCGGGTCCAATTGCGATCGTCATCGACAATGGTTGGTCTGGTGCGCCGCGCTGGTCGGACCTGACGGCTCAGGTCGAGCGTCTGATTGCCGAAGCCGAAACCCAAGGCCGCCCCGTTGTGATTGCGCCGACGGCGCGTGCGTCTCGCTTCCAATCGCTCAAGATCGAAACCGCCAACCAAGCCCGTTCATCGGCCGCAGCCGTACAGCCTTATCCGCACGCACCAGACCGTGCCGCCACCGCCGACGCGCTTGCCGACGTACTGAAAAGCCAATCCGGAGTGTCCGTTTTCTGGATCACCGATGGCATCGACCATGCGGCCGGCGCGCGCACCTTCGCCGATACGTTGCTCAGCTTCAGTGCGTCGGCAACGCTGATCGAGCTCGGCCAAGGCCAGGAGGCGCTGGCAACAGTCGCCGTCCTCGGCCAAGGCGGACGGCTCGAAGCGAACGTGCTGCGCGCGGCTGGCCCAGCCCGTCAAGGCACAGTGTACGCCATGTCACAACGCGGCCAACGTTTGGCTGAGGCACGCTTTGCCTTCGAACCGGGCGCGACCACAACGTCCACTCGTATCGACCTGCCGCTAGAATTGCGCAACCAGGTGACGCGCATCGAAATCGCCGGTGAACGATCCGCTGGCGCCGTTCACCTCCTCGACAGTCGCTCCCAGTGGCATCGCATTGGTCTTATCGCCGGCACGTCGCGAGAGCTGGCTCAGCCTTTGCTAGCGCCACTTTACTATCTGGATCGCGCGCTCGCGCCGTTCTCGGAGCTGGCCAAGTCTGACGATACAAATCTCGTGTTCTCTGTTGAAAATTTGATCAAGCGCAACGTCTCCATCATCGTGCTCGCCGACATCGGCACCATACCGCGTGAACTGAAAGACAAACTCGACCAGTGGGTCAAACGCGGCGGCGTGCTCATTCGCTTTGCAGGGACACGGCTTGAGAGCGGCGGCGATGATTTGTTGCCTGTCACACTGCGCGCCGGTGGCCGCCAGCTGGGTGGCGCCCTGTCTTGGTCGACACCACAACCGCTTGCGGCCTTCGACGATACAAGCCTGTTTGCGGGCTTGCCGGTTCCAGCTGAAGTTCTGATCAACCGTCAGGTGCTCGCCGATCCTGGCCGCATCGGCCCAGATGTGAAGAGCTGGGCACGTCTCAAAGATGGGACACCGCTGGTTACGGCCGCCAGGCGCGGCGAAGGGCAACTCGTCTTGTTTCACGTGACAGCCAACTCCGAATGGTCAAATCTGCCGATCTCTGGGCTATTTGTCGAAATGCTCCGGCGCATCGCGGCACTTGGCAAACCAGGCGGGGTCTCGCTTTCGGCAGAGGCGCCTGTGACGAGCACCACGGAGCAAGTCACAGACACGGCCGAAGTGCTGCCACCCCAGCAAAACCTCGATGGCTTCGGCATCTTGAAACCACCGCCGCCCACAGCCCAGGCAATTGCTGCCGATAAAATCGCCGACCTCGTACCTTCCGCCGAGAACCCACCGGGATATTATGGTCCCCAAGCCATCCCCCGCGCCCTCAATTTGGCAGGCCCGAAAACCGTGTTGAAACCCTTGCCAGCTCTTCCCGTGGCGTTTGAGCGTCGGGCCGTTGACACGGCCGCCCCGCGACCGATGAAACCGGCGTTGCTTGGCTCAGCACTCGTCCTGTTGTTTGCCGACATCCTTGCCACGTTGGCACTTGCCGGCGCGTTCCTTGGTTGGCGCAAGTTCTCCAGTCGCGATGCCGGCCGGGGTGCCGCGACAGTGCTTGTCGCGCTCACGGGGCTTGTTGCACTCGTTGGCCTCTCAGCGTTACCGTCGGCAACGGCCCAGGCGCAGCAGTTCCCACCGCAGGGCTTCCCACGCTTCGACAGCCAAATGTCGCGCGGCGCACAAACCTGTCCGCAACATCTGACGCGCCCCCGTCCCCAACAGGCCATCCCAACAGATCCAGTTGCCCGCAGCCAAGTTGCGACCGGCAAAGTCACGTTCGGTTTCATCATCACCGGCGACGCGGCAGTCGATCGCGTTTCTGAGCAAGGTCTGCGTGGTCTCGTTGCGTGTCTGACCGCCAAGACAGCTGTCGAGCCGGCGGATCCGGCAGGCGTCAATATAGAACGCGACGAGATCGCATTCTTCCCGCTCCTCTACTGGCCTGTGTTGCCAACAGCGCGTGCCTTGCCCGAGGCCACGCTCGCCAAAATAGATGGCTACATGAAGAGTGGCGGTTTGATCATCTTTGACACCCGCGATGCCGGCACGTCTTTCATCACACCCGGCGCGACGAGCGGGGACCGCACCACGCCGCTGGCTCGATTGCTCGGCAATCTCGACATACCCCGACTGGAAGCCGTGCCCGAGCACCACGTGCTGACCAAGTCCTTTTATCTGCTGCGCCAGTTCCCGGGCCGTTACGACAACGGCCAACTCTGGGTCGAGGCCGAAAGCCCGCGGGACGCTGAACGCGGTCGGCAGGCACGCCGCGTCGATGGCGTGTCCTCGATCATGGTGACGTCAAACGATTACGCCTCGGCCTGGGCCATCGACGAACGAAACGCACCCGTGTTTCCCGTAGTCCCCGGCGGCGAACCACAACGCGAGCAGGCCTACCGCGTCGGCGTCAACATCGTTATGTACGCGCTCACCGGCAACTACAAGGCTGATCAGGTACACGTGCCCGCCCTGCTCGAACGGCTCGGGAACTGATTGAACGTTCCTTCTCCCCGCACGTTTGAGGGGGAAGGCGCCCTTAGGGCAGAGAGTGCCACGTAATGAACTGGACCATCGAAACTGCGCCCATGCTGCCCGGCCCCATCTTCTGGGCAGCAGTTGTCATCGCGCTCGCGCTGATCGCGTTTTTGCTGTTTCGCCGTGCCCGTGGCGGCTTACTCCGCGCGCTCGCACTCGGGGCGCTTCTGCTCGCCCTTCTCAACCCCACCCTACTCGAAGAACAGCGCGAAAGCTTAGCCAACATAGCCGTCGTTGTGGTTGACGAATCGACCAGCCAAACCATTGCCGATCGACCCCAAGTCACCGCCGAAATCCGACGCGATCTCGAAGCCAAACTTAAGGCAATCCCGAACCTCGACGTGCGCGTCGTCAATTCGTCGAAGCCAACCGGCGAGAGTGCATCCGGCACAAACCTATTCGTCGACTTGAACCGCGCACTCGCCAACACCCCAACCGACCGCCTCGCAGGCGTGATCATGATTACCGACGGGCAAGTCCACGACGTGCCGAAGGGCACGAACGCACTTGGCTTCGACGCTCCCGTGCACACCTTGCTGACCGGCAAACCCGACGAGTTCGACCGTCGCATCGAAATCACCAAGGCGCCCAAGTACGGTATTGTCGGCACAACGCGCGATGTAGAAGTCCGCGTGGTCGAAAACGGCCGCCGTCCGTCGGGCTCGGATCAGGTGACACTCAAGATCCGCCGGGAGGGCGTGCCCGATGAGACCAAGCGCGCCACCATTGGGCGGCCAGTCACATTTGGGATGCCATTTCCGCACGCCGGACAAAACATCGTCGAGGTCGAGCTCGAAGTGACGCCGGGCGAACTGACCGCCGTCAACAATCGCGTTATCGTCACGGCCGACGGTGTGCGTGAAAACCTGCGCGTGCTGTTGGTCTCGGGCGAACCCCATGCCGGTGAGCGGACCTGGCGCAACCTTTTAAAATCTGACGCAGCCGTCGATCTCGTGCACTTCACCATTCTACGTCCACCGTCGAAACTCGACGGCACGCCGGTCAATCAGTTGTCGTTGATCCAGTTCCCGACCCAGGAATTGTTCGTTCAGAAGATCAAGGAATTCGACCTGATCATCTTCGACCGCTATCAGAACCGCGACAATATTTTGCGGCCTGATTACTATGAGTCGATCAACCAGTACGTCGAAGGCGGCGGCGCCCTGCTCGTCGCCGTCGGTGACGACTATGCCGGACCAGCCAGCCTTGCGCGCACATTCCTGCAGCGCGTGCTCCCGGGCATGCCGAACGGTAAAGTCCTCGAGAAACCGTTCAAAGCCAAACTGTCCGAGGATGGCCAAAAGCATCCCGTCACGCGCGGGCTTCCGGGGGCCTCAGACAAGGAACCCAAGTGGGGCAACTGGCTGCGCCAGGTCGATGTTTCGGTCCGCGAGGGCCGCAGCGTGATGACCGGCGCGGACGATCGCCCACTGTTGATCCTCAATCGAAAAGGCAAAGGCCGCGTTGCGCTGCTCACGTCTGATCATGCGTGGCTTTGGGCGCGTGGCTACGATGGCGGCGGCCCGCACTCGGATATGCTGCGCCGCACGTCCCACTGGCTCATGAAGGAACCGGACCTCGAGGAAGAGCGGCTGATCGCAACGCCCCGCGGCCTCAAAATCACAATCGAGCGCCGCACCATGGAGGAGATGGTGGCGCCCGTATCCATCTCCGCGCCCGGCGGCGAGAACAGCGAAGCGCGGCTCGAAAAGGCGGGCGCTGGCCTTTTCCGCACCGTCATCGACGTGAAAGTGCCCGGCCTATATAAAATGCAAACCACGTCGCAGGCTGGCCCTTTAACCGCCGTTGCCCACGCGGGCATCGAAGACGCCCGCGAAATGAGTGAAGTGGTAGCAACGGCTGAAAAAATGCAGCCGCTCGCATCTGCCACCGGCGGGGGCGTTTATTGGACTCGCGGCGGCGGCATTTTGTCGGCCGCAACGGGCAGCCTCGACGTGCCCCGCGTGTCACTCTTGCAGGGCGCGCGCGTGTTGTCAGGGTCCGGTTGGCTCGGCCTCAAGGACCGCGAAGCCTTCGTGACCCGCGGCGTTAAGGTCACACCGATGTTCACCGGGCTCGCAGCGCTCGCGGCACTGTTGGCGTTCATTTCGCTCGCCTGGTGGCGCGAGGGGCGGTAAATCGGGTCACGCACCGCGCATCGCCACGGTCGGCCGACCAACAGCATCTTCCGACGAAGTGGACACCGGTTCGTCTTAGAAGACGCGACAAAACAAGGAGTTCTAGAGCGCATTGCGATGCTATGAGATCGGAGTGCACTATAGCTCGCGCTCAGGTGCAGTTGGTCAAAACGCCGCGACCGCTGGTGCCAGCGTCGATCGTGCAGACTTTCCCATCTCGGCGTTGACAGCGCGCCGTACTCTGCCCTTCCTGAACAATGAAAAATCCGCCTTCGCAGGCCGGATATCCGCCAAACGACGGTGAGGTTTGCGACGAAGAATTGCTATCCTTGGACTTCTTTTTTTCCTGGGCCTGAACCCCAAGGCTTAGCGCTGCGAGGCATCCGGCTGCAGCGACGGCGATTATGATTTTCATAAATGGGCCTCCTGTGATCAGTAGTCCAAGAAAGCACGCTGCAGTTGCGTCGTCAACAGATCGCAGCGCGTCTTGGACACGCCATTCGCACCGGATTTCTGACAGTTGAAATACAGACCGACGCGCTAGCGAACGGCGTTTCACCCATCATGCATGGATAGCGCGCTTGTCGATCGCCATGGCCGCTTCCTTGATGGCCTCGCTCATGGTCGGGTGGGCGTGGCAGGTGCGCGCCAAGTCTTCGGCCGACCCGCCAAATTCCATCAGCACAGCCGCCTCGTGAATAAGATCACCTGCACCCGCGCCGACGATGTGCACGCCGAGGACGCGGTCCGTTACGGCATCCGCGATCACCTTGGCAAAGCCGTCCGTGGTGCGATTGGCGCGTGCACGTCCGTTCGCTGCGAAGTTGAACTTGCCGACCTTGTAGGCGACGTTGGCGGCCTTCAATTCGTCCTCGGTCTTGCCGACGCTCGCGACCTCCGGGAACGTGTACACCACACCCGGAATAACGTCGTAGTTCACATGCCCCGCCTGCCCCGCCAGGATCTCG
Organism: Hyphomicrobiaceae bacterium; assembly: GCA_031409695.1. Taxonomy (GTDB): domain Bacteria; phylum Pseudomonadota; class Alphaproteobacteria; order Rhizobiales; family Hyphomicrobiaceae; genus JABFRJ01. The sequence goes on along the minus strand of JANNXS010000239.1, from coordinate 31,838 downwards.
GCGATGGCGATCCCCTCGTCTTCGGCTTTGTGTGCGAGCATGGGTCCACGCACGACATCCCCGATGGCATAGATGCCCGCGACGTTGGTCGCGAAATGATCGTCGATGACCACGCGGCCGCGCTCTGTCTTCACGCCTGCCGCCTCCAATCCAAGGCCATCCGTGTTCGGACGACGACCCGTTGCGACCAGCACGATATCGGCAAACACATCGATGCTCGCGCCCCCTGTGACCGGCTCAAAGTGTACGCCGCAGCCGCTCTTATCTTCGGTCACCTTGGTCACTTTGGACGAGAGGTGGAACTTGAAACCCTGCTTTTCCAAAATCCTCTGGAACTGCTTGGCGATTTCCAGATCCATCCCCGGCAGGATGCGATCGAGGTATTCGATCACGGTCACCTCGGCCCCGAGCCGCTGCCACACCGAACCCAATTCGAGCCCAATCACACCGGCGCCGATCACGATCATCTTCTCGGGAACGGCTGACAACTCGAGCCCACCAGTCGAGGTGACGACACGCTTTTCATCGACCGTTATGCCTGGCAGCGACGCAGCCTCGGAGCCCGTGGCGATGACGATGCTTTTCGCTTCCAGCACTTGGCTCGTGCCGTCGGCGGCCGTCACCAGCACGCGGCCAGCGCCAAGGATCGAGCCAAGCCCCGTAAACGCATCGACCTTGTTCTTCTTAAGCAGAAACGCCACGCCGCCGACGTTGGAATCGACCGTGTCCTGCTTGTGCTTCATCATCTTCACGAGATCGAGCTTTGGCTGAACGTCAATGCCGAACGCCGCAAAGCCATGACCCGCCTCATAGAACAGCTCAGACGCATGCAGCAGCGCTTTTGACGGTATACAGCCGACGTTGGCGCAGGTGCCACCATGTGTCTTGCGCTTTTCAACCACGGCCGTTTTGAGCCCGAGTTGGGCCGCGCGAATGGCGCATACGTAGCCGCCCGGGCCGGTACCGATAACGATCAGGTCGTAGGCCATGGAAACCCTCAAGCCAGAATTTGCCCCCTGATAGCCGGTCTCGCTGGGTTGGCAAACTGCGCCTGTCGGCGCAGCTAGCGGCGGCTATGGTATTCATGCATCTGAGAAATCAAGCATATTCACGTCTCGCCTACTAGCTCCATGATCGACTTAACATTCTGATCAAAAATGCTTTTTAGCTTCGTTCATCACGCATATGCCAATTCCCGCGCGCGCCTCGCACGCAACGGTGCGTCGTGCCTCACACCCCTTGCCCGCCCAACCAAACCCGCCCACCCTAATGTCCCTCTCAGCCACGCTCCTGAAACTGCTCGGCCTTACCCGGGCACTGCGCGCCTTGAAAGCCTCATTCGACAGCCTCGAATCAGCAAACCGTGAAAAAATTGCCGCCTATGCCGAAGCGATTGCCGCGACGTTCGCCCGCGCCGCCGCGGCCTTCGCGATCCTCGAAAAAATGCCCGACCATGCAGCAGCCCGCCGCGACGCCACACGCGAAATCGGTCGGATCGCTGGCTACGTCGAAGATATCATTGAAACGCTCGGGCCCCAGCTGGACGGCCGCCGCCGCGCCGGCCTCACCCGCCGTCTCGCCGACTTCGCAACCATCGATTTGGCCACGATCGCAAGCCAGCATAGTCCAGCAACGGGGCGGCGCCCGAAGTCACCTATCGACCACCTGCTCGAAGCCGAAGGCTATTTCCGCGCCTTGGCCGACGGCCTACGGGCCTGAGGTTGCTCGGCCAATGTCCTGCCGAGGCGGTGTCCGACGCCATCCCAACCAAAACGGCCAACGACCGGCAAGCCAAGCTCGCCTGAACGCGACAGCGTTGTTGCTGGTCCATCAGAGGCTCTTCAGCATCAATTCAATTAAAGACATCCCAGCCGTCGCCCTGACAGACCACCGCCATTCACTCGACCGGCGTTACCTTGAACCCGGCTTCGCGGACCATTTCCACAATGCCCATTTTGCCTGGCAGATGCAGCGCGCCAACTGCCACAAACAATCCACCACGGCTGAGATGCATCGAGAGGCGACCAAACATGCGCTCGTTACGTTCCGTCACCAGGTTCTGCTCAAAGCTTTCAAGCACTTTCGGGTCCACACCAGCCTTCTTTGCGAGCGCAACCTGCAGCGGCCAAATGGCACCGACATCGCGCGCAAGATAAAGCTGCAGTGTCGTCTCGATGGTGTCGTTCACGCGAGCAGGATTAGCGAGCTGCGACTTCAACAGGGCCAACTGATCCCGGTCGGGAATGGCCGACATGGCCATGTACTGCAGCTCCAGAGTCTCAAGGCCGAAGGTGCCCAAGCCGCGGTTTTCAGCCCGTTCGGCAATGATGGTGTCAAGGGCTTGGCGCCCACTAACCATCCGGCTGCGCTCGCACTCCGGCGTGCCGAGGACCACCAGAGCCACCCACGGGCGCACGCGCCCAAGCAGGGCCTTATCCAAGCCAGCTTTGCCAAGCACGATCGAGGTCGACGCGAGTTCAGCTGGCGTCAGCATGCCCGACAGACCACCCGGCTGGCCGTCCGCTTTGGCCAGAACAGCGCCGCGCGCCGTCAATGTCTGCAGCGCCTCAGCAACCCGCGGCGGTGACAGGTCTTCAACCTCGATCGCAACCTGCAGGGATTGGTCGAATGCCTTCTCCACGGCCAGCGGCATCTTGGCGACGCGGTCGTCAGTCAAGTGTATAGTGCCAAAAATATACGACGGCGCGCGCTCGGGATTTTCGGGATCTTCGATCTTCCACAATAAGTTACGGCCGTTGATCATGGCATCTGCCGACGTGCGCACCTCGGCATAGAGGTCGGGGTCGGAGGCTTTCATTTCGGTCAGCAGATTGCGCCCCGTGCAGGCCTTCGGATTGGTAAGGGCGGGAGCCGCCGCAAAAGCGACAAAGCCACAGGCGGCTGCAAGCGTACGAACGCAACGGGACACGGGGGAGGCCCTCTCTAAAGATTTCGGGTCGAGTGATTGTTCAGTTTCATGCGCGCGGGTGGGCCGCACTGTAGACAGTCATCAAGCGGTCGCGGTCGACCTCGGTGTAGACTTGCGTCGTTGCGAGATTGGCGTGGCCGAGCAACTCTTGGATCTGGCGCAGATCGCCGCCAGCCGAGAGAAGGTGGGTTGCAAAGGAATGACGCAGCGCGTGTGGCGTCGCCGTCTCCGGCAGCCCAATCTCCGCCCGCAACCGTTCCATGGTGAGACGCACCAAGCGCCCATCGAGCACACCACCCTTGACGCCGCGAAATATCGGCTCATCGGGCTCAATCGCATGGGGGCATAGGTTCAGGTAACGCGCGATGGCGGCGCGCGTGACCGGAAGAATAGGCACCAACCGCGTTTTGTTGCCCTTGCCCGTAACGCGCAGTGTCTCGCGATCCGCCAACGGCGCGTCGGCCCGCGTGATCGATAGGGCCTCAGCAACGCGCAAGCCCGAGCCGTAAAGAAGCAACAGGATCGCTGTGTCGCGCGCCGCCACCCAATCCAGATCAGCGGCCATGCCACCGTCAACGACGGTCCGGGCAGCATCCACCGTCAACGGCTTCGGTATCGAATGCGCAACCTTTGGCGATGAGATCAAGCGGAGCGCGCCATTCTTGCAGCGGTCGGTGACTTCGAGCCAGCGGAAAAATGTGCGCAACGCGGACAGCGAGCGCGCCAGCGAGCGACTTTCGACGTTCTGTCGGCGGCGCGCAGCGAGGAAGCTGCGTAATGCCCGCGCATCCAGCCGTTCAAGGTCGGCAATCGCGATCGCGTGCCCGACATGCCGCGCATACCAGCCGATGAATTGGCCGATATCGCGACCGTATTCGCGTCGCGTTGCCTCAGCGAGACCGCGTTCGCCGACAAGATGCGCCAGCCAGCCGGTCACAGCCTCTGCAACGCACGTCACCGCCGGCAGTGAACGCCCAGCCATATTGTCAGCATTGGCGTGGACGCCCGGCATCGCTTCGGCCTCGACTCAATCGATCTCCACTGTCTTACGAATGTATTAACGCGCCGTTACGGATGCTGGCCCCACCGCACATCTGGCCCCGCCGCACATGAAGTCGGGTGTACAGCAACGTCCGGGCCGCCCCCTTTGGCCTCTGCACCCTGTTCTCCGGGGAACAGCATGCGACAAACACTTCAGCGCTGATGCTATCACAAGCGCGCGGCACGGGAGAACCACATAGCCTCCAGGCGCGCTGAAACGCTGAGGGCTCGTTAACGCCCTTGCGCTGTAAATGTGCTACAAACTCCGGCCCGCGGGCTAAGAGTGCAGCGCATGACCAAACGCATCCTCCTCATCATCGGCGGCGGCATCGCGGCCTACAAGTGCCTGGATCTGATACGACGCGCCCGGGAGCGCGGCTTTGCTGTCCGCACCGTCATGACCAAGGCGGCCGAGCAGTTCATCACGCCGCTGTCGGTCGCGGCACTATCCAACGACCGCGTGCTGACCGACCTTTTCAGCCTCGATGACGAGCGCGAGATCGGCCACATTCGCCTCTCGCGCGACGCGGACCTGATTGTCGTTGCGCCGGCCACGGTCGACCTGATGGCCAAGATGGCCGGTGGCCACGCCGACGATCTCGCAACCGCCGTGCTAATGGCGACCGACAAGCCCGTGCTGATTGCCCCCGCCATGAACCCACGCATGTGGAACCACCCGGCAACGCGCCGCAATCATGCGCTGCTGCTGGCCGACGGTGTACACGTGATCGGCCCCAACGCTGGCGAAATGGCCGAGCGCGGCGAAGCTGGTTACGGCCGCATGGCCGAGCCAATGGAAATTCTCGCCGCCATCGAAAAGCGCCTGTCGTCGGATCTGCCTTCGACCATCAAAGGCCCCCTCACCGGTCGCCATGTGCTGGTCACCGCCGGCCCGACCTTCGAACCGATTGATCCCGTCCGGTTCTTGGCCAACCGTTCCTCCGGCAAGCAAGGCTATGCCATTGCCGCGGCCGCGCGCGATCTCGGCGCGACCGTTACGCTCGTCTCTGGTCCCGTAACGATCAAACCGCCTGAAGGTGTCAGCCTCGTTCTGATCGAGACAGCCGCGCAGATGCTGATGGCTGTCCGCCAAGCTCTGCCAGCCGACATCGGCATCTTCGCGGCCGCCGTCGCAGACTGGCGTGTCGCCAATGCCGCCGACGAAAAGATCAAGAAAGATCCGAAAAGCAAAACGCCAAAGCTTGACCTCGTCGAAAACCCAGACATCCTGAAATCCATCGCACTCGAGACGGTGCCTACCCGGCCAGCCCTCGTGATCGGCTTTGCCGCCGAGACCGAGTACGTCATCGAGCACGCCAAGAAGAAGCGCAAATCCAAAGGCTGCGATTGGATCGTCGCCAACGACGTCTCGCCGGAAACGGGCGTCATGGGCGGCAATCGCAATACCGTACACATCGTCAAGTCTGACGGCGTCGAAAGCTGGCCTGAGATGGACAAAGACGCGGTTGCCCGCGCGCTTATGCAACGCGCCGCCGACGCGCTCTTAGAGATCACGAGCACTGCCTGATGTCGAAACTTCCAGCCAAGCGCCTCAAAGTTCGCGTCGTGGTTATGCCCCATGGGCGCGACCTGCCGCTGCCCAAGTATCAAACCGCTGGTGCCGCCGGCCTCGACCTCGTTGCGGCCATTCCCGCCGACGAACCTGTGAAAATCAAACGTGGCGGGCGCGCACTGATCCCAACGGGCCTCATCATCGAATTGCCACGCGGCTACGAAGCGCAAATCCGTCCGCGCTCAGGTCTCGCGCTGAAGTCGGGCCTCACCCTGCTCAACAGCCCCGGCACGGTCGATAGCGATTATCGTGGCGAAGTGCAGGCACTCCTGATCAATCTTGGCCAAACCGCAGTCACCGTGCAGCGCGGCGATCGCATCGCTCAGATGGTCATCGCCCCTGTGCAGCAGGTCGAATTGAGTGAAGCCAAGACGGTCCGTGCCACCAAGCGTGGCGCCGGCGGCTACGGCTCAACCGGCTTGAAAACAAAGGGGCCCGCTAAGAAGGCTAAAAAACCGACAGCCAAGCGCAAAAAAGCACAGGCCGTCGCGTTTCCCCGCCGCTCCGTGAAAACGCCAAGCGGTCGGCGGCGCTGATCACGCGTTGGCTTTGCGCGTCAACGCTCGAACGCAGGAAACCGGCAAGCCGATAAGATTTGCAAGTCGCCGACGGCAAGGTCATATCACCACCTGAACTTGTCAGACGAGGCACTAATGTCGAACACCGAGATCAAGACCCTCGCCGCTATCCCCGAGAAGGGCAGGGGTCGCGTCTACAACGACATCACCGAGACCATCGCCAACACGCCGCTTGTACGTCTTGCTAAAATCAAAGCCGCCTCGGGCGCTAAAGCCGACATCCTGCTGAAACTCGAGTTCTTTAACCCCCTGTCCAGCGTTAAGGATCGCATCGGCGTGTCCATGATTGACCGCCTCGAAGCCGATGGTCGGATCACGCCCGGCAAAACTACGTTGGTCGAACCGACCTCGGGCAACACGGGTATCGCGCTCGCGTTTGTGGCCGCGTCCCGAGGCTATCGTTTGATCCTGACCATGCCCGAGAGCATGTCGGTTGAGCGACGCAAAATCTTGATCCATCTCGGCGCCGAACTCGTGCTCACACCCAAGGAGGGCGGCATGGCAGCTGCGATCTCGCACGCCGAAGCGCTGCTCAAAGAAATCCCCGGCAGCGTCCAGCCGAGCCAGTTTGAAAACCCAGCCAACCCGCTTGTACACGAGCAGACAACCGGTCTCGAAATCTGGAACGACACAGGTGGCAAGGTCGATGCGCTCGTCTCAGGCGTTGGCACCGGCGGCACCATTACAGGCTGTGGACGCGTGCTGAAGGCGCGTAATCCCGCGCTGAAAGTGTTCGCCGTCGAACCATCGACATCGGCCGTGCTGTCAGGCGAACCAAAGGGCGTGCACAAGATTCAAGGCATCGGCGCAGGTTTCATCCCGGCCGTGCTCGATCGCAGCATCATCGACGAGATCATCAAGATCCCAAGCGAAGCCGCCTTCGACACCGCCCGTTGGCTCGCCAAAACCGAGGGCATTCCCGGTGGCATCTCAACCGGCGCCAACCTCGCCGCCGCCATCATCGTCGCCTCCCGGCCCGACATGGCCGGCAAGACCGTCGTCACCTTCGCCTGCTCAGCCGCCGAACGCTACTACACCAGCGATCTGTTTCCTGGATGAGCCTAAGTTTAAGCTGCAGACCTGCCCGCCATTGCTCGCTGCTTAAGCTTAAATGATGCAAGCGACTGATGGCGCTTTAAAATCCGCTCAAGCGCCTTTGCCCTGGCCGTTGCATCAGCAGTCTTTGCAACGAAACGACTTGCAATAGCCACTGCTTCTTCCTGCCGAACATCAGGGTCAGATTGTAACGCTTCAAATACTGGCAAAAACGAACGATTGTCACCGAGCGACTGTTCGAGTTTGCCGAGATAGCTTGAGACAATTTCTTGATTGATCACAGCCTTTGTCCGCTTCTTGGAGGAACCCCGAGACGCTGACGCAACACCTTGTCTTTTTTCGTTTTGGCAGTCTCTACGCATGTTCGCAGTCTCTACGCATGACCCGCTCCTTGTCTTTACAATAGTCAGTCCAGAAACCTGTCGCAAGCCATCGCTGACCCGAAACCTAGGCGAATCTGTTGATAGTTAGAGTTTTTTTGTGGCTGCAATGCGTCTATCAATCTCATCGCCAAGGCGATCAAACGCTCTGCTCACTTGCTGAATAGCAAGACTTCCTCCCTGCAGGCGGTAGGCAATTTTGCTGCCGGCTTGCCGGCCCAGCTCAGCTTTCTGCGGCACGAAACAGTCGGTTGGTAACATGGGATCTGATTGTGTAGCACGTAATGTCGGCCCAGCTGTTTCAAGTGCAGATTGAACGGCATCTATTGCAGCCTGACGGGCATCGGCTTCATAGTCAGCCAGGGCTCCATCTGCGGTCTTGCCCTTGTCGTCGACGGTCAAATTGTTTGTCATAGTTCCGACGACGCCAAGCAAACGAAGATGTGGCCAAAGTTTTTGGTTGACACCCAACTGACCAACAAAGCCAGCGGAAGCTTCGGCTGAAAGCCCGTCGAGAACCGTGGGGATTAAAACATGCGTCGCAGAGCACAGCGACTGAACGCAGGCCGTCGTCAGCCTTGGCGGCGCGTCGATCAGGATCATGTCGAAACGATCTTGAATCTTGGGGTCATGTAAAACTTGAGCAAGTAGATATCGAATATCCTGTTTGTTCTTCCCAATCACCCATTCAACCATTAGGCGATTTTCCATAATCGCTAAAGTGTAGTACGATGGGATGAATCGGGCGTTTTCAACTCCGTCCACCGCAACAGTTGTCTGCAGCAACCACTCTGCGTCCCGACCGGCGATGAGTTGAGCAGCCTTGCTTGGTGATCCATCCGCCTGCGCCGCAAGACTTTCATCGTAGTCCGCTTGGGAAAGAACAATCGCAGACAAGCTGCCCTGAAAATCCATATCAAGTGCCAGTACCCGCTTGCCTTTTTTACCTGCAAAGTGACCTATTAGATTTGCGACGGTCGTTGTTTTTCCGACCCCACCCTTCAGGCTTGCGACGACGATAATTGGTTTGCTCACCTTGATCGTGCGAGCATAGTCAGCAGGCGGCTCAAGCGGGATTGAGTCCGCAAGCCAGATCCCCTTACTTGCCTCTCCGACCGCGCGCTCGGCACGACGAAGCCGCCACACAGCTTTGAAATGAGTGACTACAAGGGGCTTGGTCCAATTAAAAATAGGGGTACAGAGCGCGACTATCAGTGCTGCAGCGAGGCCATAAATCCAGGTGAACGGGATCGACAGGCTGAAGGCATCAGCAAAAACGAAAATTGGCAACATTAAGCCCCCACGACGCACACCTACAATGCAATCATATGGCGAACACCATACATCGCCTAGTTAGAAAATACAGGCGGAGGCCAAGCAAACACTGCGGTGTTCCCGGGTGCTCCGCGGTGCGCTATGTGGGCGCGCGGCGGGGTCTGTCTTCGGCGCGAGGGAGCTTCTGTCGATGCGCACGAGACTGTTTAAAGCAGGCCTGTTTTCAGCCTACCTGCCAACACTCACCCTGCTCGGCATCCTGGCGACCGCTGTGCCCGCTCGCGCCGCCACGCTCGACGGCCTTGCCGTCGAGGTGAGCAACGCATCCGAACCGGTGTTGTGTGCCGAAAAGGACAACGTCACGCTGAATTTCGCAGCCCGCGACGTCAAATCGTTCCGCATCGAGGCCGCGCATCCCGCCTACATCAACACGCTCCAACGCGACAGTTTCGAAGCCGATTGGACCGCCTGTGATATGAAGGGCGACCCTGCCTTCGCGCCGCCGTCGGCACCAACAGTGCCAAAGCGTGTCACCGTCTACGAAGACATCGAGATGTGGGTCGTTGGCCTCACGTTCCCGACCTTTTGGCGTCCGGCCGAGGCAAGCCTGCGCATCGGTAATCGCGTCGAAAAGGGGCTGCATCTGATCCAGGTCTGGATGATCAGGCCCATGGGTGGCGAGGTGGTGCTCGTTCTTTACCCGCAGGATGGTTTTTGGCGCATCCGCCCGAAGGCGCCGGCTGGCGTCGCGACAACGGCGTTTGGTTCATCGTTCCTGATCGGGCCGATTGAGCAGGACGGCCGCCCCATTGTGCGCATCAAAGACGTCGCGTTTGACCCAAAGGCGCGCACGTTCACGTTGTCGTTCGAGCGTGGTGGCACAGCCACCATAAAAATCGCCAATGTCGACCAGAACCGCCACACCCTCGACGTTGCCTTTGACGCCCCGGTATCAGCGCAGCCGTTCGCTGCCCTTCGCTCCATGTACATCACCGACTTCAATAATGACGTCGCCCGCATTGCCGTGCGCGAAAAGGCCGGCAAGGGCTGGCGCGAGGAACCGATCATGAGCTTCCAGCGGGCTACCGCAACCGACATCTGGGCGGGTCGCACAGCCATTTCGCGCCACAACACCTCGTCGCCAGACATGGTGTTCTCAAATTTCTCAAACGGAACCAAGTGAGCGTTTTCCGCAACACCGCGCAACACCGCGCGGCATCGCAAAAGTTAGTTGTGAACGCGGATCGGCGTCGCATCTGGTGACGCTCCCACCGGAAACACTTGGCAACCATCCGCTGCCTGGACATTGCCACCTTCTACCGGCAATAGGGTCCCCAATCGCGCGGCGGCGCACAGTTAGGCACGAGACGGTCTGAAAAGAGCGTCTCGAGCGGGGTGAGAGTCATGCGGGACGATGATGGGCGTAATGGGCGTGGTGGGCTCGGGCGCAATGGGTCAAAGGCGAGCACCGTAGATCCGGGAACCCCGGGTGTGAGCGTCGAGGACATCCGCGAAAACTTCATCCCCGTTTCGCAACAGAGCCTGCGCGACCGCCTGACCACGCCCGAATGCTGGAATGACGGTCGTCATGTAGACGCCGATAAGTTCTTCCGTTACCTGAACTACTGGCGCCGCCAACAATACACGGCGCGGCTCAGCCGACTTGTCGCCGAGTACGAGCCCTTCAGCCCGGACAGCGACACACTGGTCACCCGGACATTTAAGGCCGAAGAAACGCTCGCGATGCGCAAGCGCGTGATGGACGATCTGAACAACATCCTGCTGCATGCCAACTACACCCGGATCGGGCACGACCAATTCAAGATCCTGACCAAAGGTTCAGATTATGGTCTCGAACTGGAAGTCGACCTCAACGCCTTCGAGGAGATCGAAATTTACTTCCGGGGGCGCTCTACGAAGGCATCGACCCGGCGCTCAAAGAAGGGCTTTTTTCTACGCACCGAAGACTACGATGTACCGCTGTTTCAGCGCCTGTGCATCGTCTTCAAGCTGAAGCCGCTCGACATGCGCATCAAGGAGGTCATGGCGCAAAAGCGCTGCGATCGTCCAAAGGCTGAAAAGCTGGTCGATAAAATGCGCAAACTATTGCCGCCGCAGCTCCAGGACAGCAACATTTACGTCAAGCTTTTCAAAAATATTCCCCAGGCCGACTTGGAAATGGTGTTCCCAAACACCCGCGTCAAATTCCGCCTGATGGACAAAGTGCGTCTGACCACGACAGCTGGCGGGGGCATCGGCGCGGGCGCATTTGGCGCGGCCGGCAAGATCGCCCTGCTGACAGCAAACCCCATGGGAGCTGCTGTCGCGGCCGTCGGCCTCGGCGGCGTTGTCTTCCGGCAGGTCATGAATGTCGTCAACACCAAGAACAAGTACATGGTGACGATGGCGCAAAGCCTGTATTTTCACGCCATGGCGGACAACCGCGGCGCCATGACCAAGCTCGCGGATCGGGCAGCCGAGGAGGACATCAAGGAGGAGATGTTGCTCTATGCTGTGCTCGCCAAAGAGACCGTGAAGCGGAGCCAACTGAAAGAGGTCGATGACGCCATCGAACTGTACCTGCGCCGCACCTACGAACGGGAAATCAATTTTGACGTCCGCGAGGCACTCGGGCGCTTGATCAATGATGGCATCGTATCCGAAGCTGAGGATGGCACACTGGTCGCCTTGCAACCAGCCGATGCAGCCCGTCGCATCGACAAGCTCTGGGACGGATACCTCGATACCCTGGTCGAACTCGGCGCGCATGATGAAGGCTTCGAGTTCGACGCCGAAGAACCGAAAGTGCGCACGCGATGAGCGCGACCCATTCCACCGACGATGCCACATCTGACCAAATCAGAGTCGACCAGATCAAGATCGTCATTGATGTCGTCGAGCGCGACCATGCGCGCACAGTAGCAGGTCTGATAGAAGAAACGCTTGATCCGCCGCCAAACGCGCTATCATTGTTCGAGGTGGCGCACGACAATCAGCCACCGACCTATCGTGTTGATGCCTATTTCGACGTGGCGCCGGACCTGATCGCGCTCGCGGCCGCCATCGCCGAAATGGGTGTCGTCGGTTCGTCGACCCCACGTATCGAAGTTGTGCCGGATTTGAACTGGGTGGCGCTGTCACAAGCCGCGCTACCTCCTGTCGAGGCAGGACCATTTGTCGTGCATGGTAGCCACGATGCGGCCCGCGTTGGCCGCCGTCGCGGCGCGATCTTGATTGATGCCGGTGAGGCCTTCGGGACGGCCCACCACCAGACGACATTTGGCTGCCTCGAGGCGCTTGGCCGACTTGCCCACGTCATGAAACCACGCCGCGTGCTTGATCTTGGCTGCGGCTCAGGCGTGCTCGCGATCGCAGCCAGCCGACTGATGCCGCACGCCATGATCCTGGCCAGCGACATCGACCCGACATCGGTCGACGTGGCACGTGACAATGCACGCCTCAACGGCGCAAGCGGCCGCGTCCGCGTCATCGTTTCGGCAGGCTTCGCTCATCCCGCCCTGCACCAGGGCCCGGCGTTTGACCTGATAGTCGCCAACATTCTCGCACGCCCACTGATCGCGCTGGCAGGCGACATCCGTCATCGGCTCGCCGTGGGTGGCATCGCCGTACTCTCAGGCCTGCTCGTCGCCCAGGCCGAGCAGGTGGCGGCAGCCTACCGTGCCAGCGGTTTTCGGATGGTGCGCCGCGCCGACCGCACCGGCTGGACGACGCTTGTGTTGCAGCGCGTGTGATTTGATCTGCCACCCCTGTACCGCCCGACCAGACCGACCCGAAACCCTAAGCGGCTTTTCGTTCGGCGCTGCGTTTCGGTAACACGCCGCGCCGCGCCGTGATTGTGTCATCAAGCGCTGCAACGAAACCGTTGATATCCTCATCCGTCACGACCAGCGTTAAGGCAATAAAACCACGGCGCGCCATGTACTGCCCACGCTCAAGCAAATCAAAGAAGACGAGCTCTTTAACGCGATCGCAGCCCGCAGCGGCATCTTCGGGACGGCGCACCGGCAGGTCGGTTGTGTGCAGCGACATCAGCGACCCCTCGCCGGTCATCTGCATCGCGACATCGTGGCGCTCGAACAGCGCATTCAAGCGCGCCCGGAGCGCTTCACCACGCCCATGCAACGCCAGAGCGACGTCCGCCGGGAACACCTCGGTCATGGCAGCGATGCCAGCCGACATAGTGAGTACGTTGTTGTTGAATGTGCCCGCGTGCGGCATCGCCTTGGGCTTCGTTGGATCATAGAGTTCCATGATGTCGGCACGCCCGCCAAAAGCGCCAAACGACATCCCGCCGCCAATCCATTTGCCAAGCGTGGCCATGTCCGGCACCGGCGCATAGAGGCTCTGTGCCCCGCCAGCGCCAAACCGCGAGGTCATCACTTCATCGAGGATCAGGAGAGCCCCGGCAGACGTCGTTTCCTCGCGCAGCATGGCCAGGAACTTTGGGTCGGCGGGAATGCAGCCCGATGACCCCATCATCGGCTCCACCAGAACGCAGGCCAAATCTCGCGCGTTTTCACGCAGAATAGCCCTCGTCGTTTCGATGTCGTTGTACCTGCCGAGAACAAAGTCGTAGGGCGCATTGATCGCAATCCCGCCGCCGCCGAAATACAGCAGACCGCCGTGATAGCCGCCGTACATGACCATCACCTTTGTCCGCTTGGTCACATGCCGCGCCGTGGCAATGGCCATCAAGTTGGCTTCCGTCCCCGAGTTGGTGAAGCGCACCGTTTCGATGGATTGAAAGCGCGCGCAGACAAGACGCGCGAGTTCGGCCTCAAACGTGTTGTGCGCGCCAAGATTTACGCCACCATCGAGGGCCCGATCGATGGCCCGGCGGATAACGGGATGCGAATGGCCGAACAGCCCGGCCGTGTATTCGCCCAGCAGATTTAAATATCTGATGCCGTCAACATCGGTGACATGGGCGCCCTCGCCCGTTGCGATGCAAATCGGGAACGGCCCGTGGAACAGCACCGTGCGGGTGTTGCCACCGGGCATGGATTTCGCGGCCTTGTCGTGCGCGACCCGCGTGTTCGGCCGCCGCGCAGCGTAAGTCTCGCGCGCTTCAGCAACAGCATCGTCAAGCGTCTGGTTGCGGGGATGGGGCATCGGGGCTCCGCTGGTAGGGCGCGTGGCACTGCGCCGAGACTGGCAAAATTCATCGACACTTGTCGAGTGCCAGATGATCAATACTCGGCGCATTGGAGCGGATAATCGGCTGCCGCGCGTCGCGCCAACCGGCACACAGGCCTGCGCCTTAGCACGCGCCGCACATCCCGTCGGATTGCGCAAATTTGAGCGTTCAGCGCGCACCGCCCCTCACCCCGCCCGCTTATTCTGCCTATTCTTGACGAGATCATCCACCACCGCCGGCTCGGCCAGCGTGCTGGTATCCCCGAGGTTTGAGAAATCATCCTCGGCAATTTTGCGCAGGATGCGGCGCATGATCTTGCCGGAGCGCGTTTTCGGCAGGCCGGGCGAGAACTGAACCTGGTCCGGCGTCGCCGTCGGGCCGATGATCTTGCGCACGTGGCCGACGAGTTCGCGGCGCAGGGCCTCGGTCGGCTCGGTGCCAGCCATCAGCGTGACATAGCAGTAGATACCCTGACCCTTGATGTCGTGCGGATAACCGACGACGGCGGCCTCAGCGACAGCCGGATGCGCCACCAGCGCGCTCTCGACTTCGGCTGTACCCAGGCGGTGCCCGGACACGTTCAGCACGTCGTCGACGCGGCCCGTAATCCAATAGTAGCCGTCCTCGTCCCGGCGGCAGCCGTCACCGGTAAAGTACGTGTTCGGATAGGTCGCGAAGTAGGTCTCCATGAAGCGTTTGTGGTCACCATAGACCGAGCGCATTTGGCCGGGCCAACTGTCGGTGATGACGAGATTGCCCGACGCAGCGCCCTCAAGCACCGTCCCCTTGTCATCGACCAAGGCAGGCTTGATGCCAAAGAACGGACGGGTGGCGGAGCCAGGCTTGGTCTTGGTGGCGCCGGGCAACGGCGTGATGAGGATGCCGCCGGTTTCCGTTTGCCACCACGTGTCAACGATGGGGCAACGGCCATCCCCGACGACGCGGTGATACCACTCCCACGCTTCCGGATTGATGGGTTCGCCGACGGAGCCGAGCAAGCGCAGGGAGCCGCGGTTGGTGCGCGTGACGAAATCATCGCCTGAGCCCATCAACGCCCGCAGCGCCGTTGGCGCCGTATAAAATGTGTTGACCTGCCACTTGTCGATCACGTGCCAGAAACGCGACGCCGTCGGATAGTTCGGTATGCCCTCAAACATCAATGTGGTCGCGCCGTTGGCGAGCGGGCCGTAGACGATATAGCTGTGGCCAGTGACCCAGCCAACATCGGCCGTGCACCAGTAGATATCGCCGTCATGATAATCGAACACGTATTGGTGCGTCATGGCAGCGTAGACGAGATAGCCGCCCGTGGTGTGCAGCACGCCCTTGGGCTTGCCGGTCGAGCCTGACGTGTAGAGAATGAACAGCGGGTCTTCTGCGTTCATTTCTTCGGGCGGGCAGTCGGGGGCGGCTTTCACCAACTCCTCGTGCAGCCAGATATCCCGGCCGGGTGTCCAGGCGACCGTGCCGCCCGTACGGCGAACGACAAGGACTTTCTCGCCGCCCTTTGTCTTAGTCAAAGCTTCGTCACAGTTCTTTTTCAGCGGCACGGCCTTGCCGCCGCGCATGCCCTCATCGGCTGTAATGATGAAACGGCTGTCGCAATCGTCGATGCGGTTGGCGAGGCTGTCGGACGAGAAGCCGCCGAACACGATCGAGTGCACCGCGCCGATGCGCGTGCACGCGAGCATGGCGTATGTCGCCTCAGGGATCATGGGCAAATAGATTGTGACGCGGTCGCCCTTCTTGACACCGTTCGCCTTCAGCACGTTGGCAAACTTGCACACGCGCTCGTGCAGCTGCTTGTAAGTGATCTTTTCATCCTGGGTTGGATCATCACCCTCCCAGATGATCGCAACTTGGTCGCCACGGCGCGCAAGATGCCGATCGATACAATTAACCGACACGTTCAAAGTGCCATCTTCATACCATTTGATCGAGACGTTGCCGGGCGCATACGACGTATCTTTAACGCGCGTGTAGGGCTTCATCCAATCGAGGCGCTTGCCCATTTCACCCCAAAAGCCCACGGGGTCCTCAACCGAGCGCTTATACATCGCCTGGTATTTCTCGTTGTCCACCCAAGCCTTGGCTGACCACTCAGCTGGCACGGCATACATTTTGTCAGTTGTCTTTGCTTCGGTCAGCTTGTCGGACATGCGTTTTCTCTCCGCCTCGGGCCTTGGCTTGGCCCCTGGCTTGGGCTGGCCCGTTGGTCTTGCATCCAGGCAACTTATAGCCGTCCCATTGGACCCTGCAACGTCTGCCAAGGACGAATGCTGAAGACCTTGGATGAAACGACGATCGAGCGACAGGCTGCATCGGCGCAAAATTAAACTGGTGCACTGCGGCAACAACGTGCTAGTTTTCGCTTGCACTGCATCATTTGAGACCGAAAGCGCCATGCTCGACAAGGCCACAAAGCCCGACGTCAAGGACGCGGCCTCGCCCGTTGTCATCAAGAAGTATGCGAACCGGCGGCTCTACAACACCGAGACCTCCAGCTACGTCACGCTCGACGATTTGGCGGCCATGGTGAAGTCGGAGCGGGATTTTGTCGTCTATGACGCGAAATCCGGCGAAGAACTGACCCACGCGGTGCTCACGCAGATCATCATGGAACAGGAAAGCCGCATGGGCGGCGAGACCATGTTGCCGATCCCCTTCCTGCAACAGTTGATCCGCTTCTATGGCGGCAACATGCAAAAAATGGTGCCAAGCTATTTGCAATTCTCCCTGGCGAGTCTTGCCAAGGACCAGGACAAGTACGTCAAACAGTTTGGCGCAGCATTCACGCCCGCAGGCGCGTTGGAGGTGTTCCAGGAGCAGTCGCGCAAGAACGTCGTTATGTTTGAGCAGGCGCTGAGCAGTGCCATGGGTATGTTCTCACCGTTCGGCAAAGCCATCATGCCATCGTCGACGGCATCCGCAACGCCGCCACCCGTGCGCCCGAAGGCACCTGAGGCAACCCGCGCCGATGTAAAGTCGAGTGGAGAAGCACCGCGCCGTTCGGAACTGGATGACATGAAAGCCCAGATGGCGGCCA
Source organism: Hyphomicrobiaceae bacterium (assembly GCA_031409695.1). Classification (GTDB taxonomy): domain Bacteria; phylum Pseudomonadota; class Alphaproteobacteria; order Rhizobiales; family Hyphomicrobiaceae; genus JABFRJ01. The sequence continues at coordinate 14,802 of JANNXS010000239.1, read as the reverse complement.
TGCAGGCCATGATCGAGAAGCTATCGAAGCGTTAAGCCCTTTGGCGTCGGCGCCATGGGAAAAAGCAGCAATGCGCTTGTGGGTTTTCTCCGATCTGCACCTCGATGTGAATGCAAGTTTTCCGTTCGGACTTCCCAACCCGTTCCCCGACCACGATGTCGTTGTCATAGCGGGTGATCTCTGCGAAGGGATGGCCGAAGGGGTGCGCTGGATCGCCCAGTCCGGTCTTGCCGAAAAACCTGTCCTGTATGTCGGTGGCAACCACGAGTTCTACGGCCTCGACCGCCATGACGAACTGACGGCCGCCCGGACAACGGCAGAAACGGTTCCAAACATCCACGTGCTTGAAGGCGGCTCCGTCACGATTGGCGGCGTGACCTTCTTTGGCGCCACCCTTTGGACCGACTACGATCTGCTTGGTGACCGCGACCGCGCGATGCACCTCGCGGAACGCTACATGAGCGACCACAACATGATCCGCGTCGGCGCACGCAAGTGGACAGCCAGCACCGCCCTGGCTGAGCACACTGCGCGCATCGCCTGGCTCAAAGCAGAACTTGCAACATGCGATCCAGCCAACACGGTCATAATCTCACACCATGCGCCGTCGCCACGCAGCTGTTCAAGCAAGTTTCGCGGCCATCCCCTGAACGCCTCGTTCGCGAGCGACCTCACCCCGCTGGTCGCCAAGGCCGGGACCTGGATCCACGGCCACACACACACGGCGTGCGACTACAGGCTCGAAGGTTGCCGCGTGATCAACAACCCGCGCGGTTATGTGCGCCACGAGACCAGTGGGTATGACGAGGCCCTCATCGTAGAGGTGTAGCCTTCGCGCCGTGCTTACCGGCCACGCCGGTTCGCACGCTCACGCTTGAGCAACTCAGCCACCAGAAAAGCAATCTCCAGCGCCTGCTCGGCATTCAGGCGCGGATCGACCAGCGTTTCATACCGGCCCGCAAGATCGCTTTCGGCGAGACCACCGACACCGCCCGTGCACTCCGTCACATCCTGGCCAGTCATTTCCAAGTGAATGCCGCCCGCGTGCGTGCCCTCGGCGCGGTGAATATCAAAAAATGACTGCACTTCGTCGCGGATGCGTTTGAACGGGCGGAACTTGAAACCACTCCCGGCCGTCTCCGTGTTGCCATGCATGGGATCGCAGGACCATACGATTGAGCGGCCTTCCTTTGCGACAGCACGAATGAGCGCAGGCAGATGTTTCTCAATCTTGTCCGAGCCAAACCGGCAGATCAACGTGAGCCTGCCCGGCGTATTGCTAGGATTGAGGATATCGATCAACCGCAACATGTCGTCGACCTGCAGTGACGGGCCGCACTTCATGCCGATCGGGTTGAACAGCCCGCGCATGAACTCAACATGCGCATGATCCGCCTGCCGCGTGCGGTCGCCAAGCCAAAGCATGTGGGCCGAGGTCGAGAAGTACTCACCCGAGCCCATGACTTCGTCACGGCGCGTCAAAGCCTGCTCGTAACCGAGCAGCAGTGCTTCATGACTGGTGTAGAAATCGGCAGTACGCAAGCTTTCGGTGTTCTCATCGGTGATGTTGAGAGCGCTCATAATCGACAGCGTCCGCTCAATTTCACCGGCGAGCTTTTCGTATTCGGCCTCGATGGGCTTTCCCTCCATGAAGCCAAGAGCCCAGCGCTGAACGTTGGTCAAGCTGGCAAACCCACCCTGAAGAAAGGCGCGCAAGAAGTTCAACGTTGCAGCCGACTGGCGATAAGCCTCGAGCTGACGCTGCGGATCGGGCACGCGCACGCCTGCCTCGAACTCGAAGCCGTTGACGATATCGCCGCGATAGCTCGGCAAGGTTACGCCACCGCGCGTTTCAAGATCGGCCGAGCGCGGTTTGGCGAACTGCCCAGCGATACGGCCAACCTTCACAATCGGCATACCACCAGCAAATGTCAGCACCAGCGACGCTTGCAGAAAAACCCGGAAGTAATCACGGATGTTGTTGGCCGAATGCTCTCGGAAGCTTTCGGCGCAATCGCCACCCTGGAACATGAAGCTGTCACCATCCGCAACCTTGCCGAGCTTCTTGCGCAGGTCGCGCACTTCGTTGGCAAACACGAGCGGCGGGAATTTGGCCAGTTGCCCCTCAACCTCGGCCAGCCGATGGGGATCTGGATAGGTAGGCAACTGCACCACGGGAAACGAACGCCAGCTCGCCGGCGACCAGGCGGCCGGAACGGCCTTCAATTGGGCGGACTTGGCTGAGGCGGGCATGATCGATGTTCCCAAAGTTGCGTGCGCGGTGAGCGGCAGGCGCTTATAGGCACGGATAATCGTCTGCGCCACCTTGGAGATGCGGGGCGTGGAGATGCGGGGCGCGATCTCGACGAACGCCGCAAAACGTTGGGCACGCGCTCTGCGCAAACGCGCATTGATCCGGCGGCCACCTTGGGCATAGTCTAGGCAAAGCTCAACGCCCGGAAACATCACCCATGGCCAAAACACCGATCGCCGCGTCCAAAGGCGCAACCAAGCGCAAACTGCGCAGCCAGGCTTGGTTTGACAATCCGGCCAATGCCGACATGACCGCGCTCTATCTTGAGCGCACCATGAACTTCGGTTTGACCTTGGACGAGTTGCAGAGCGGACGCCCCATCATCGGGATCGCGCAGACGGGCTCTGATATCGCGCCCTGCAACCGCCATCACCTTGTGCTCGCCGAGCGCACACGCGAGGGCATCCGCGAGATGGGTGGGATCGTGTTCGAATTCCCGATCCATCCGATCCAGGAGACCTGCAAACGGCCGACCGCATCGCTTGACCGAAACCTGCAATATCTCTCGTTGGTGGAGATCCTGTACGGTTACCCCATTGACGGCGTCGTGCTGACGACGGGCTGCGACAAGACCACGCCCGCGCAGATTATGGCGGCGGCCACGGTCGATATTCCGGCCATCGCCCTTTCCGGCGGCCCCATGCTGAATGGCTGGCACAAGGGCGAGCGCACAGGCTCCGGCACAATCGTGTGGAAGGCACGCGAGATGATGGCGCGTGGCGAGATCGACTATAAAGGTTTTGCCGAGTTGGTTGCCTCTTCGGCACCCTCGGCCGGTCATTGCAACACCATGGGCACGGCCTCGACCATGAACTCGCTGGCTGAGGCACTCGGCATGAGTTTACCTGGCTGCGCGGCCATCCCCGCCCCCTACCGAGAGCGTCAGCAGATGGCGTATCTGACGGGCAAGCGCATCGTCGAGATGGTGCATGAAGACCTGCGCCCGTCGAAAATTCTCACCCGCGAAGCCTTCGAAAACGCCATCGTCGTCAACACGGCCATTGGTGGCTCAACCAACGCGCCGATCCACTTGAATGCCATCGCACGGCACATCGGTGTCGAGTTGAACAACGATGACTGGGAAAAGATCGGCTACGATATTCCACTGTTGGTGAATATGCAGCCGGCGGGCGAATATCTCGGCGAGGAATATCATCGGGCCGGTGGCGTTCCTGCGGTCGCCGCCGAGTTGATTGCCGAAGGCAAGATCAACAAAGTCGCCATCACCGTGAATGGTAAGACCTTCTATGACAACAACAAGGGCAAGGTGTCGTGGGACCGCAAGGTTATCAAGGCCTATGACGAACCTATGAAGACGCAAGCTGGCTTCTTGAACTTCAAGGGCAACCTGTTTGATTCAGCCATCATGAAGGCGAGCGTCATCTCGGAGGAATTCCGTCAACGCTATCTGTCAAATCCCAAAGATCCCATGGCCTTCGAGGGCCGCGCCATCGTGTTCGATGGCCCCGAGGATTATCATGCGCGCATTGACGACCCGAAACTCGGCATCGATGCGACATGCCTGTTGTTCATGCGCGGAACCGGCCCCATTGGTTATCCGGGTGCAGCCGAAGTGGTGAATATGCGCGCGCCCGATTATCTGCTCAAAAAGGGCATCACCTCACTACCGTGCATCGGCGATGGCCGTCAGTCCGGCACGTCGGGTTCACCGTCGATCCTGAATGCGTCACCAGAGGCCGCAACCGGCGGCGGGCTCGCGCTCCTGAAAACCGGCGACACGGTGCGCATCGACATGAAGACGCGGACAGCCAATATGCTGATCAGCGACACGGAGCTGAACAAGCGCCGAGATGCGCTTACAAAAGCCGGTGGTTATAAATACCCAGACAGCCAAACGCCCTGGCAGGAAATTCAACGTGCCATCGTCGGGGAGCTCTCAGACGGCATGGTTTTGAAGCCAGCAGTCAAGTATCAGCGGATCGCCGAAACCAAAGGCATTCCGCGGGACAACCATTGATGCCGCCCCTGTGTCCGGTCACGAGCCCGGACACAGGGGTGTGCTCTATTGAAAAGCGCGACTTGGAACAATTGGGGCAACGCAGCATCACGCAGGCTCGGCGTCCCGTTTGGCCCACATCGCCTTGAAGGCCGGCCGCGCCTGGCAGGCGTCATACCAAGTCTTCACATGTGGCGCGCGCGCAAACACCTCCGGCGCGGCGGCGGCATAGCGGACGACTTCGGCAACATTGATGTCAGCGAGCGTAAAGCGCTGGCCCACCATATGTCCGCCCTGCGCCGCGAGATGGGCGTCCAACACAGCAAACTTTGGCCCCAAGGCTTCGATGGCGGCCAACGCCGCCGCCTCATCCCGCTCGGCAGGCGGTTTCCCGACGCGGTTGTAAAGCACTGTGATGGCCTGCAGTTCCAACTCGGATGCAGCCCAGAACGACCAGCGCAGCATCTCGCCGTCTTCGCGCACAGAGGCCGGTGCCAGCGGGCCGCCATGCTTGCGCCCGAGGTAGAGATTGATCGCCAGGCTCTCGGTCAGTACGTGCCCGTCGTCGTCGATGGCTGGGATCTGTCCGCTGGGATTTACAGCCAGGAACGACTTGGAGCGTGTGTGCAAGGGGGCACCGGCCGCGTCCGGGTCAGCCAAGCGATAAACTTGAATAACCGGCACGCGCTCAAACGGTATGCCTATTTCATGGCAGGCCCAGATGTTGCGCGACGCGCGCGACCGATAGACACCGTAGATCTTGAGCATGGGTAGACCATTCCTCGGCATGGGAGCATTTTCCGCCAAAGTTGATACCGGTTTGGTGCAGAAAATGCGACAAACAAAGACACTTAAGCGCCGCTATGGCGCTTTTTTCGCCGGAGCGTTCGTCGGCGCATTCACCGCAGCCTTCGGCGGCGTACCCGTGTTGATCGTGGTTGGCGTCACAGGCGCGCTGGTTGGCGCAGGCGCCGGCGCAACCGCCTTTGTCGCCGCACGCTCTTGCTCAATCACGCGATAGCGCGCCACGGCACTGTTATGGTCACGCAGGTTTTCCGTAAACACGTGCCCGCCGCGCCCGTCAGCCACGAAGAACAGTTCCTTCGTCTGCATAGGCTTCAACGTAGCCTCTATTGCCGCACGGCCCGGGTTGCAGATCGGCGTCGGCGGAAGCCCTTGGATCACATATGTGTTGTGCGCGGTCGGCTCGCGGATCCAGCTGCGCAAGATAGGCGTGCCCCAGGACACTCGACCGAGAAATTTGCCGTAGAGAATCGACGGGTCGGTCTCAAGCCGCATGGGCGGCTTCGCCCGCAGTCGATTGATGAACACGGCTGCCACCCGCTCGCGTTCGTCGTTTTTGCCGGTTTCTTTCTCGACAATAGACGCGAGCGTCAGTGCCTCAGCAGGTGTGGTCAGAGGCAAGCCGTCCTGCCGCTCAGCCCAGAGTTGATCGATCAGCTTCTTCTGACCCGCCGTCATGAGGTCGAGCACAGTTTGCCGCGATGAGCCCCGCGGAAGCTGGTAGGTGTCGGGGAGCAGCGAACCCTCGGCTGGAATTTCCTTGATCTCGCCGATCAGCGACTGATCGGCCTTCAAGCGTTCGACAATTTGAAAGCTCGTTAAGCCCTCGGGAATGGTGATCTTGGTTAGCACTGAACGCCCTTCCGATAGCGTCTCGATAACGCTTCGAACCGACGTTGCCCGCTTAAACTCGTACTCACCGGCCTTCAGTTGCAGGGGACGTGTGTTGTTCCACGCCGCATGGCGCGACAGCAGATAATACGAAATCAGGAATGTGTGTCGATTACTGATAACGCCATCGCGCTCAAGTCGTTCGGCGATGGAGAGCGTACCATCATTGCGCGGCACGGCGACCAGCTTCGGTTCATCTAATGGACCCTCGCTGTCGATGCTGCTCATGACATAGATAAGGCTCGCGCCGACGGCAACGCCCGCGACGACAAAAAACGTCATCAATGCATTGATAAAGCGTAGCACCGGTGACATCGACTTCGGCTTTCGCCGAGCCCCCTCATTGGCCCCTTTCGGCCGCCGCGTTGCCACACGCGGCGCCCCAGCATTCCCGGGTCTGGCGGCACCCGGTCTAGCAGCCCCCAATCCGGTATTCCCCAGTCCGGTCTTCCCTGGCAGAACAGCAGGCAACTGCCGACCGTTAGGCACTTGCAATTCCGGTCCGCGAGCAGACGCATCGTCCCGCGGCGGCTCCCGAGATGGCTCGCGTTTGTCCATGTCCGTCTAGGCCGAATCCTGGTTAGCGGTCGCGGGCGGCACTCACAAGTCTAAACGCCGATACAGTGTTAGCTTAGCGAACAATGTGGCGAAAGCCGGTAATCAAGCGCTAGACAGAAGTTCCGGGACAGTCGGACGGTGAATGCTTCTTTTACCATGCGTGCCCCCTCATTTACGCGTGCCCGGCCTGCAGGGGATCATGTGGCACGTGCCGCGCAGCTGTGCGAGATTTCGCAAAAGCAACAACAAACGGAAGTTCATTGATGTCACCATTTCAGGGCCGGCGTGTCGTGGTGTGCGGCGGGAGCAAAGGTATCGGCCGAAGCATCGCCCTCGGCTTTGCGGCCGGCGGCGCGGATGTATCGATCTGCGCGCGCGGGGCGGAGGCGCTTGCCGCAACGACCTCAGAACTTAAGGCCCGGGGCGTCACAGCCCACAGCGCGGCCTGTGATCTCGCCGATGGCGATGCCGTGAAACGCTATGTCGAGAGCGCGGGCACGGCGCTCGGCGGCATCGACGTGCTGATCAACAACGCCTCGGGCTTCGGCATGACCGACGACGAGGCCGGCTGGGCCGCGGGCATTAACGTGGATATCATGGCAACGGTGCGCGCCTCCCATGCTGCCGTGCCGTTCATGGAAAAAGCCGGCGGCGGCGCGATCATCAACATCGTCTCCATCTCGGCATATGCCCCAAGCACCCGCTCCGCCCCCTATGCGGCTGTGAAAGCCGCCATGGTCAACTACACGACGTCGCAGGCGTTGATGTTAGCTCCCAAAAAAATCCGTGTGAACGCCATCGCGCCCGGCTCCATTGAGTTCCCGGGCGGCACCTGGGAGCAGCGCAAGACGCAGGCCCCACAGCTTTACAACGCGATCCTGAAGTCGATCCCCTTCGGCCGACTGGGTCACCCCGAGGAAATCGCCGATGTCGCGCTGTTTCTGGCCGGCGACGCCGCGCGCTGGATGACCGGCCAGACGCTGACCGTGGATGGCGGTCAGATGTTAAGTTGAGCCCCGTCCGTTCGGTGAATGCCCGATGAAGCCGTCATTCAGGCAGCGCTCAGCCTCGAGCGACTAGGGTGTTGATACCCTGCAAACACTTCCCCCGGCGTGATCCTGGGGCCAGGCGCACAGGGTCGCCTGGCTTCATGCCGTTTCAAAAGCCCGCTCAACTCCATCACACAAGCTTGCTCGCGCGGCCCTGCCAATAGCGGTCGCGGATGAGACGTTTGTACAGTTTGCCCGTCGGATGGCGCGGTAACTCGCGGTCGAAATCGATCGATCGCGGACATTTCACGTGGCTTATGTGCTCACGGCAATAGGCGATCAACGCGTCGGCAAACGCGGGCGTCGCATCGGCCCAATCAACGGGTTGGACGACGGCCTTCACCGCCTCGCCGAATTCCTCGCTGGGCACGCCGATAACGGCGGCGTCGGCGATCTGCGGGTGTGTGATGAGCAGGTTCTCGACCTCTTGCGGGTAGATATTGACCCCGCCTGAGATGATCATGTGCGCCTTGCGGTCGGTTAGGTAAAGAAACCCGTCAACATCCAAATATCCGATGTCGCCAAGCGTACTCCAACCTTCTGCTGTGCGTGATTGCGCCGTTTTCTCCGGGTCGTTGTGATACTCAAAGCTGCTGCCGCCCGCAAAATAGATGGTGCCGACGTTCTCCGCGCCCGGGCCCAGCACTTTGCCGTCATCGCTGACAATGCGGATCTCGCCCGAAATGGCTCGGCCAACAGTCCCTTTATGCGCGAGCCATTCCGCACTCGTGCAGGCAACGAGCCCGTTACCCTCGGTCCCAGCGTAGTACTCGTGGATCACGGGTCCCCACCATTGTATCATAGCTTCTTTCACGGGAACCGGGCAGGGCGCGGCCGCGTGGATGGCGCATCTCAAAGTCGATATGTCGAAGCTTTGACGCACGCCGTCCGGCAGTTTCAGCATGCGCACGAACATCGACGGAACCCATTGCGCGTGCGTTATTCTGTGCCGCTGGATGGCCTCAAGGGACTGAGCCGCATCGAACCGCTCCATGACAAAAACCGTACCGCCGTGGCGGAGCACCGTCATTGAAAAGCGCAACGGTGCTGCGTGATAGAGCGGCGCCGGCGAGAGATACCGAATGTCGGGTCCAAAGCCGTAAAGCTGACGCGTCGTCAACTGTTGACGCGTCGGCGCGTCGAAGGCTTCGTCCAGCAGTTCAATCTTGACGCCCTTCGGCCGCCCCGTTGTGCCGGAGGAGTAAAGCATATCGCGCCCGGCGCTCTGATCCGGGATCGGTGTCGTTGGCATGTCCCTGACCGCCACGTCCCAGGTCTCATGACCGGCCAAAATGCCGCCGACAGAATACCGGCGCAGCCCAGCCGCCGTTAGTGGTATCAACGCGGCCGCCATCTCTGCAAGCGACGCTGAAATCAACAGCACCTTCGCGCCGCAATCGCCAATGATGTAGGCAGCCTCTGAGTCCGACAACCGTGTACTCATGGCTGTGTAGATGAGGCCGCTGCGCTGCGCCGCGTAACAGATGATCAAAAACTCTAAGCTGTTCTCCAGCATCAGCGCGATGCGATCGCCGCGCCGAAGACCCAGTTGGCGCAACATCTGCGCGCCCTGGTTTGAGCGCACATCGAGCGCCCGATATGTCACGGTCTCACCCGATCGCGCCATGACGATGGCCGCTTTGTCAGGTGCTGTACGGGCGTGATGGAAAGGATGTGTCATCGGGGCGGCAAACCTGTTGTTGCCGGCGAAATCACGATGGTTTGGGACCGGAGTCAATCGGTGCGCGCGCAGCACACGTGGTGATCCCAACACAAGACCATAGTGTAGAGTGGTCGCAGTGGCGGTGATCCCGAACTGGGGATCAGTGGTGTCCGGTGATCAAAATGCAAAACGAGCGGCGCTTGCGCGTCGCCCGTTGCATCATCTCGTTAGCACAGTCGAGGCAACTCAGCCGCCCGCAGCCTTGCGGACTTCTTCCGCGAAGTCTTCTTTTTTGACCTCGATGCCTTCACCAAGCTGGTACCGGACAAAGCCCTTGCAGGTGATCGGACCGCCGACCTTGCCTTCGGCTTCCTTGATCGCCTGACCAACCGTCTTGGAGTTATCGATCGCGAACGGCTGATCGAGCAGGCAGCGTTCCTTGGCCAGGCTCTTGAGGCTTGACTGGAAGATCTTTTCTAGGACTTCAGGCTTCTTGCCGGCGTTCTTATCGACCAGAATGGCCCGCTCGCGGTCTAAAAAGTCTTGCGGCAGGCTCGCGAGATCCAGCGACAAAGGGCTGAACGCCGCAACATGCATCGCGATACCCTTGGCAAGCGCTGTCAGTTCGTCTGTGTTTTTGCCCTCGGACTGCAACCCGACGAGCACGCCGATCTTGCCGAGCGACGGCTTCACGGCTGAGTGCATATAACCCGTAACAACGCCGGCAGTGACGGTCATAGCAGCGGTCCGACGCACGTTCATGTTCTCGCCGATGGTGGCAACGGCTTCTTTCACCGCCGCCTCGACCGAGATGGTTTTACCCGGAAAATGTGCCGCCAACAATTTCGTCAGCTCGCCGCCGGCCGCCGGCGCGAGGGTCACGATTTTCGCAACGATGTCTTGAAACTGTTCGTTGCGCGCAACGAAGTCCGTTTCAGAGTTGACCTCAACGAGCGCACCCATCGTGCCAGCGGCGGTGACCCCGATCAGGCCCTGTGCCGCGACACGGTCGGATTTCTTCTCGGCCTTGACGATGCCCTTCTTGCGCAACCAGTCGATGGCCGCAGTGATCTCGCCCTTGGTCTCAACGAGTGCAGTTTTACAATCGGACATGCCTGCGCCGGAGCGCTCGCGCAGTTCTTTGACAAGGGCGGCGGTAATCTCTGCCATGGCAGTCAATCCTAGCGGTGTCCCTGAGAGCGCTGCAATAGCATCAATCAGAGATCGTTGAATGGGTGTATGGCACGCGAACCTTCGTCCCCGCGCCTCGCTCTGCATGATGCGTATGTAGTATGAAGCTTATGTAGTGATTGTGGCGCTGAGGCGCGACAGGAGCGAAGGGCCGTTTTCACAGACCGTCGCGCCCAACTCTACGCGCCCGACTTTACCGAGCGCGGTGCCTCTTGCGCAGCCAGATGCGATCCAAGCTCAGACCGCGGTCGCAGCGACAAGTTTCTTGGCCTGCTCGATCCAACGGTCACGTTCGACTTGGCCCTTGATGCGCAGTGTGCGCTCCAAGAGTTGGGTATTGTCGGCATCCAATTCAGCGATTTGCCAGAAGTGGAACACACCCACGTCGTTGAGCTTCTGCTCCGTCTTCGGGTTGATACCGGTGACCCGCTTGAGGTCGTCGGCTTCGCCACGTGCTTCGTCGATGCCCTTGAACTTCGTCGGCTTGCCCGGCAGGGATTCGGCCGGAGGAGAATCCATGGCGCCAATGTCAACACCAGAGCCCGCTTGACTGCGCTCAATGCCGTCAATGCACGCCAAAGCGATCAACTCACAATAAAGAGCAATCGCACGACCAGCGTCGTCGTTGCCCGGAATCGGGAAGTCGATACCGTCGGGATTACAATTGGTGTCGATAATTGCCACAATGGGGATGCCGAGCTTTTTAGCTTCAGCAATCGCGATGGCCTCTTTGTTCGTGTCGATGACAAACAAAAGTTCGGGCAAACCGCCCATTTCCTTGATGCCGCCGAGCGATTTGGTCAGTGCATCGCGGTCACGGGTCAGCTCCAGCAATTCTTTCTTGGTGCGTCCCTTCTGGTCGCCATTCAAGATGTCGTCAACCTTCCGCAGACGGCGGATTGAGGCGGAGATCGTCTTCCAGTTGGTCAACGTGCCACCGAGCCAGCGGTGGTTCATGTAATATTGGGCCGAGCGCTTGGCGCCGTCCGCAATTGAGTCCTGGGCAGCACGCTTGGTGCCCACGAAGAGCACGCGCCCGCCTTTGGCGACGGTGTCCGACACCTTGACGAGTGCTTGATGAAGCAGGGGGACGGTTTGGGCCAAGTCGACGATATGGATGTTGTTGCGGGCGCCATAAATGAACGGCGCCATCTTTGGGTTCCAGCGGTGTGCTTGGTGGCCAAAGTGACAGCCAGCTTCGAGAAGCTGGCGCATTCCGAATGCGGGAAGCGTCATGGTAGGTCCTGTTTTCCGGTTCAACCGCCGCGAATGCCGAGCCGACCATGTTAGCTTCAAACCTAGCGGCTCTAGCAACATGGCAAGCCCACCGGAGCGCTTCGACGGGGCTTTTGAACCGCCGGGCGCATGATCCGCGTGTGGGATGTGCGCCTGTTATGCCACATGCGCCGACAAAGCAAGAGGCGCTCAAAAAGAGGAGCCCAGGTAGACCAAGTAGACCAGGGCGAAAGGCGCCACTTGGCGGGATTGGCGGACGTGATTACGCAACTGGCCGCCGTTTGCGCATCAGCCCTTCCTGAGTGACCGAGGCAACAAGCACTCCGTCGCGCCGGTAGATTGAGCCACGACAAAAGCCGCGTCCACCCGAGGTGGATGGACTATCCTGAACGTACAGCAACCACTCATCCGCCCGAAATGGTCTATGAAACCAGAGCGCATGATCGAGGCTGGCAATTTGCAAATCCGCGTCGAACATCAGCTTACCATGGGCGATCAGAGCCGTGTCGAGCAAAGTAAAGTCAGAAGCGTAAGCAAGCACGCATTGGTGTAGGGTTGGATCATCCGGCAACGTGCCGTTGGCTCGCATCCAGATGTGTTGGGCGGCCGTGCGATGGTCGCGCTCAAAATATCGGCCAAGATCCACCGGTCGCAATTCAATCGGCCGTTCACGCTCCCAATACGCGCGCATCGCATCGGGCAAAACTTCGACGAAACGCCGCGCAAGCTCACGTTCGGTCGGCAGATCCTCGGGCGGCGGCACGTTTGGCATAGTGCTTTGGTGGTCCCAACCTTCTTCGTGCTTCTGGAACGAAATGCTCATGGCAAACATGGCGCGCCCATGCTGAATACCGGTGACACGCCGGGTTGAAAACGAACCGCCGTCGCGAATACGCTCCACCTGATAAACGATTGGGGACTTGGGATCTCCGGCAAGCAAAAAGTACCCGTGCAGGGAATGCGCGCTACGCTCCGGTTCCACCGTCCGCACGGCCGCCATCAGTGCCTGGCCAAGAACTTGGCCGCCAAATACCCGTTGCCAGCCCGCTTGCGGGCTCGTTCCGCGGAACAGATTAACTTCCAAGGGCTCAAGATCAAGGTTATCGAGCAAGCCTCGGACCGCGGTCTTGGGCGTTGACATCGACGTCGACGTGCCGCGGGCCTTGTTGGCAGGACGGGAGGCCATGAGGTGTCCTTGGTTCTACGACTGTGGCGGGCAGGGTGTAACAGCGCTGCACGCGCGACGCCAATTGCGTGCCGCGCTGGAGACACAGGTCATCGCTTCGCGGCCGGCTTCAGCGGGTGTGTTCACCCCGTTGACACCACAGTCCGCCGCCGCTAAGGGCGCGGTCTTTCCCGATATCGAGGACGTCCATGTCGACCAAAGCGGCGCGCGGCACCAAACGCACGTGCCAAAACTCGAGTTGCGGTGCACGCTTCTACGACCTCGCGCGCGATCCTATTGCTTGCCCCATGTGTGGCACAGCTTACATTATCGCCGTCGCGCCCGTGGGCACGGCCTATGGTCAACGCAACAAAGCGCCGATCGTGGCACCGCAACCCGACTTTGAAATGGCGGACGGGCCCAAGGCGGACGACGGCACCGAGGCTGCCCCGGAAGAGGCACTCGCCGACATCGAGGGTGGCGATGAAACCGTTGTCGTTGCAGATGACGAAACGTTCCTCGAAGAAGAAGAAGACGGCGGCGATGTGTCCGGCATCGTCAGCGGCGGGGAAGAGCCGGAAGAGAGCTGACCCGTCGGGTGCCGAAGTGGCTAGCTTGCGGCCTTCCAGGCGCGTCCGCGCACAAGCTCGCAGTGCCGCCGCGTGTTCGTGTGGCAGGTTGGGGCAAAGGCGCAACACATCTGCTTTATCTGGCGTGCCTTATTACGGTCGCATCTTCAACCTTTTGCTTAGGTGATGCAAACGATCAAATATATCACGCTTACGGCTTGGCTGCTCCTACTGCCCGTGCGGGTCGCGAGCCAAGAATACTGCGTGTCCTGCGCCGAGCCTGATGCGACGTATCGTTGCGCCATTTCGGGCGCACGGCCCGGCCTCAGCCAGTCACTGCAGGTCGCGTGCATCACCGCACTCGCCAAAGATGGCCAGCATGCGACATGCACGGTCAAGCGCGGCGTTACGGTGTTTGAGTGTGACGGCCCGGTAAAGACAATTGCAATCGCACCCGATGCGCCCGGCGTTCCAGTGCCTCCCCCGACCGTGGTCGCGCCGCCTATCGTTCAGCCTGCTGACCCAAAGGAACCGGCCAAAACAGTCCTTGAAGCCGCGCAACGGGCTCAGAAGGCAACAGACGCCGAGCTGCGCAAAGCCGGGGACGCGACGGCGGGCTTTTTCAAGCGAACCTTCACCTGCGTCGGTTCGCTGTTTACCAAGTGCTGATCTGCCGACGAGGCACAGGCGCGTCGATACTGGTAGTTGCCAAAAGCCCACTACAGCGGTGCGAAAACGCTGAGACTCCTGTGCGTTGTCCAGCGCTCTCCCTTTCGTGTATTGCCCAACAACGTTCAGTAATGGCACAGGAAGACCGCGCGGCAGCTGCGAGTCGGATCTGCGCAGAATTGTGCCGGACGGAAACCGACGATTAACCGTGCTGCGCTTAAGACGTTCCAAGGTGCGTGATGCTTGGTCAAGCCGCGCCCGGTAACGAGGAGCCTGAGATGATCTGCAAATCATTGAATTTCAACGCATTGGCAACCGCGTCGCTGATCGCTTTTGCATCGCTGATTGCAACGCCCGCAGCTTCACAGGGTTTGTTCTTCGACTGGGGTGGCAGCGAGACCTCCGGCGGCAGCGGCAAGCAAACCGTCGCCTTCCGTGGCGGCACCCCCGGCGAGGTCATTGTCAGCTTTGGTGATCGCCGCTTGTACTATGTGACATCCCCCGGCCAGGCCATCAGTTACCCGATCGCCATTCCGCGCGAACAGAGCCGTTGGCAGGGCGTTACCAGTGTCAGCCAGAAGCGGGAAAACCCGAGCTGGACGCCTACACCAACGATGCGTGCCGAAAATCCACGTCTGCCAATGTGGGTTCCGGGCGGCCACCCGCTCAACCCGCTCGGCGTACGCGCGCTCTACCTCGGCTCAAGCATGTATCGCATCCACGGCACCGACGCGCC
>JANNXS010000238.1:0-1513 GCA_031409695.1 Hyphomicrobiaceae bacterium | reverse complement strand
AGCCCTTGCAGCAGCGCCGACGCCTTCTCGCACCATTCTGGGAAGTGAGCCTTGAGCCCCGGCAAGGCCGCAACCTTGTTCATCAGGCCGCGAGTTCGACTATGCAATGGCGGATCTGCCTCGAGCAGCAGTGAGGGCGGCCGCCACGGCTCTTCATGGGCAAAATCGGCGAGCCCTACGCCGCGAGACGATACATAGGTCTGCCAATCATTAAGCGCGCCCTGCGTCTCCGTATATCGAGCCATGCCATAGCAGCCATAACGCTCCAGCCACACTACGGGGCCTGCATCCCGCAAGCCGGCGTGATGCGGGAACGGGTCGGCTAGGACGCTTTCGGTGTAGGGGTCGAAGTCCAGCGCCGGAATTGTCATGATTGACCTGCTGGATGCCCGGCTCGCGTCATGCGGTCGATCCTCCGAGAGTCTCGGCAAACCAGTCGGCAATGCAGTCGCGGCCATAGGCCATATTGTCCGCACCCACATGCTCGACGCCACCTTCGCGGGCAGTGAAGATCACTTTCTCGCGGCGCGGTGCATGGCTCAGTTGGTCGTAGAGATCGTCGGCATAGGAGGCGCTGATCTGACGGTCATTGGCACCGTGGGTGACCAGGAACGGCACCTTGATCCGGTCCATATGGCCGTTGAGGTTCATCGCTTCCGATTTGGCCAGAAATTCGTCCATATCCTTGGCGCCGAAGGCCCACATCACGTGAGCCCAATAATGCGGCACTGGATTTTCGCCCTCACGTTTCAAGCGCTTGTCCTGCACTTCGCGCCAATTGTGGTTCGCACCCCAGACCGCACCGCTGGCGAAGCGAGGTTCATAGGCGACCGCGCGCGGAGCAAAATGACCGCCAAGAGAAATCCCGGTCATGCCGATACGCTTACGATCGACACCCGGCTGCTGTTCCAGCCAGTCCACAGCCTTGCTTGCCCAGCTCTCGCTATGCGGATCGACGGGTAAGTTCTGTAGGCGCAGCGCTTCCCCGGAGCCCGGTTGGTCGACACACAGCGTGGACACCCCGCGCCGCGCCAGCGCCTCTGGCAGGCGTGACCAGTAGAGCAGTTCCTTGCAGCTATCGAGGCCGTTGCAATAGACCACGACCGGGTGCGGGCCAGGACCTGCTGCACGGGTGTAAAGCGCGGGCATTGTGCCGCCCGCTCCGTTGACGCCCAGCGGGATTTCCACGCGCTCGCGGTTGATCTTGCCCAGACGGGTCGACTTCTCGAATGCGGCTAGCGCCTTGGCATAGGTTTCCTGACGACCAGGGTGGCCGTGGCCCTGCATCCGCTCCGCATTGATCAGGTAAAGCGCAGCGCGTTCCAGCTTGTTCGATGCGGAGAATGTTCTGCCCTTGGCCTCGTCCTCGGCAGCGAGTTCGACAAGCTTTTCACCCATCGCTGCCCACTGTGCCATGAATTGGGGCGTGCCGGCATCAGCACCATTGGCAGCAGCGTCTTTGATGGGCTGACACATATCCATGATTTCGCCAATCTGCCCGCCGCTCTCCATC
>JANNXS010000237.1:0-33525 GCA_031409695.1 Hyphomicrobiaceae bacterium | reverse complement strand
CTGCTCCAACGATATGGCGATCCGCTCAATACCGGTAGGTATCGGTCTTGAATGGGCCTGCCTCTGGAACGCCGATGTAGTCGGCCTGCTTTTTCGACAGCTTGGTCAGCTTCACGCCGATCTTTTCGAGATGCAACATCGCGACCTTCTCGTCGAGGTGCTTCGGCAGGGTGTAGACTTCCTTCTTGTAGTGGCCCGGTTTGGTCCACAGTTCGATCTGCGCCAGCGTCTGGTTGGTGAACGACGCCGACATGACGAACGACGGGTGACCCGTTGCGTTGCCAAGATTTACAAGGCGGCCTTCCGAGAGCAACAGGATACGCTTGCCGTCGGCGAACTCGATCTCGTCAACCTGCGGCTTGACGTTGTGCCACTTAAAGTTTTTCAGGCCAGCGACTTGGATTTCATTATCGAAGTGGCCGATGTTGCAGACTATGGCCCGGTCCTTCATGCCGCGCATGTGGTCGACTGTGAGGATGTCGACGTTGCCGGTTGCGGTCACAAAGATGTCCGCGCGCTTGACGGCATCTTCCATGGTGGTGACTTCATAGCCTTCCATGGCGGCCTGCAGCGCGCAGATCGGATCCACTTCTGAGACCATGACGCGGCAACCGGCCTGGCGGAGCGAGGCAGCTGAGCCTTTGCCGACATCGCCGAAGCCGGCGACCATGGCGACTTTGCCAGACATCATGACGTCAGTGCCGCGACGGATCGCGTCGACGAGCGACTCACGGCAGCCATAAAGGTTGTCGAACTTCGACTTGGTGACGCTGTCGTTGACGTTGATGGCTGGGAACAGCAACTTGCCTGACTTCTGCATTTCGTACAGGCGATGCACGCCTGTGGTGGTTTCTTCCGAAACGCCCTTGATGTTGGCGGCCAGCGTCGCAAAGTAGCCCTTGGGCTTTTCCTTCAAGGTCTTCTTGAGGGTTGCGAAGAAATATTCCTCTTCTTCGGTCTCTGGCTTGTCGAGGAAGGCCGTATCGCCGTTCTCAGCCCGCAGGCCCAAGTGGACGTACATGGTGGCGTCGCCACCGTCATCGAGGATCATGTTCGGTGTACCGCCATCCACACTGCCTGAAGGATTGGGCCACTCAAACATGCGCGCCGTGTATTCCCAGTAATCTTTCAGGCTCTCGCCTTTCCAGGCGAACACTGCTGTGCCGCCGGCAGCGATGGCGGCAGCTGCGTGGTCCTGGGTCGAGTAAATGTTGCAGGACACCCAGCGGACGTCGGCGCCGAGAGCTTTCAAGGTTTCGATCAGTACGGCTGTTTGAATGGTCATGTGCAGCGAGCCAGCAATGCGCGCGCCCTTCAACGGCTGCGATTTGCCGTACTCTTTGCGTGTCGCCATCAGGCCCGGCATTTCGGTCTCGGCAATGGCAATCTCTTTGCGGCCGAATTCAGCAAGCTTGATGTCTTTTACGATGTAATCGTTCATCACTGGGGTCCTTGGCGCTCGGATAAGCGCGTTCACGTCTCAAAGCCTATCGCCGCTCGCCGCCAGAGAGGCAGCCAAGTCATTGGGATAGAGGGGGCTTTGGCCGGTTGCGATGGACCCGCGCCAAGCCCGGCCGAATGAGCCGCACTATCCAGAGCCAGCGCGTCATAGCGCACAAGCATCAAGCGCGCAAGAAACACATAAAGAGATTGTTATGTCTTAATGTCCTACCACGATGTCATGGTACGGCCATCATGTGATGGTGCCATCCTCCAAGTGCTTTGGGCGGACCCTACCCTTGTTGGCCACAACGAGCGTGTAGCTCAGGATCATGAGCAGAAACCAACATAGGTAAATCTGCGGCGAGACCATCGCCCAACCGTTGCGCTGGTAGGCGTACACCCACGTGGCTGTGGCGGTGCCAATGTTCTCAGCGATCCAAATGAAAGCCGCCGTCAGGGTCGCCGCCAGCAGCAACGGCATCCGCCTGTGCGACCGCCAGACGCGGTAGTGGATGACGCCTGGGGCCAGCGCGGCCAACGCGACGACAAACAGCACAAAGCGGATATCGATTAAGTATCTGTGCAGCAAAAAATTCAGATAGATCGCGCCCGACAGCAGACCCAGCAGCCACAGCGGCGGGTGTCGCTCAAACCGGAAATCGAACAAGTGCCACGCCCGCGACATAAACGAGCCGACGCAGGCGTACATGAAGCCGCTGAAGAGAGGCACATCGCCGAGCCGCAAAAGGCACTGTTCTGGATAAATCCAGGACCCCTGCGCTGTCTTTACCAACTCCATGACTGTGCCAGCCAGGTGAAAGATCGCAATGACGCGGGCTTCTTCAATGGTCTCGAGGCGCGTCCACAGCAGTACGACTTGGATTGCAATCGCGGCCAGCGTGAGGAAATCGTAGCGCGCGAGTGCGGCCCCTTTTGGATACCAAAGAAACGTGCCGATCAGCAGCGCCAGCATTAGTGCGCCAAACAGGCACGCCCACGCCATTTTTACGCCGAAGCGGATGAACTCATAGGCGAACATACCAAACCGACCGCGGCGGGTCAGCGCGGCTGCAAAGCCACGTTCAACTGTCGCCAAACCGTCCAACATGTGGCTGGTATCAGGCAGCGGCAGGAGACTGGCGGACAGTTTGAGTAGGGTCAGTTTGCGCATGGTTTTTCTCCGACATGAGCATGCCCAAACCGGGCCATGTGCGCCGCCGCCAATTGGCGTGATGTGACGCACAGATGCGGACAAAGTCGCACCGATCTTGACGACCGGGGCCCGAAACGACGAAACAGCGGGGACGAACACTTCGGATATCTACCGAGCAGGGCTTGCCCTGCCACGGCGGTCCGGCCTCCATGCAGCGCTTCGGAAAAGTGCCTTCGCGGTTTTCCGAAGCGCTGCACTAGAGCAAACCCCGATCCTTCGGAAATTTGCTCTAGGCTCCTGAATGGTCGCATTTTTTTCGCCGAACCGGGAAGCCACTTCGGCGAAAAATGCTCTAACAATGGAAACCGGGTTGGTATGTGTTGGGCCGCCAACGCCGTCCAGCTCAGAGGCTGAGCCAGACCATGCGCGACACAGTGCGGTTTAGTCTCAACGGCGATGTCGTTGCTGTCTCGAGCATCGATCCGCACACAACCGTCTTGCAATGGTTGCGCAATCATCGGCGCATGACCGGCACCAAAGAAGGTTGCGCCGAAGGTGACTGTGGTGCCTGCACGGTTGTCGTCGGCGAGTCGCGTGGCGGACAGTGGCGCTACAAATCTATCAATGCCTGCATCGCGTTGATCGGCATGATGGACGGCCGAATCTTACGCACAGTCGAGAGTTTAAAGGGGCCAGCGGTTGCATCGCACCCCGCTGGTGAGCTTCATCCCGTGCAAGCCGCAATGGTCGCGTGCCACGGTTCGCAATGCGGTTTCTGCACGCCGGGCTTCGTCATGTCGCTCTATGCGCTGTATCTCACAGAGCCATCCGCGCCTACGCTGGCGCAGATCAACTTTTGGCTGGCGGGCAATCTCTGCCGATGTACCGGCTATGGACCGATTGCGGCGGCAGCCCAGCGCATGTTCGCGTTGCCAAGGCCCGCGTGGGACGATGCGCACCGGACGGCGGACGAAGCTGCGCTTGCCGTGCTCGACACGGACGAAACCGTTTTACTTGAAGCCAACGGTTGTCGTTTCTTTGCGCCGGCGACTGAGCAGGCGTTGGCGCAGCTCGCCGCGGAAAGTCCAACCGCGACCATCGTCTCGGGCGCGACGGATGTGGGCTTGTGGATTAACAAACAGGGCCGGACGTTGCCCGTTATGATCTACACGGGGCGGGTCCGTGACGGCGACTTCTCAGAGGTTTCGATATCGCCTGGAGGCCGCCACTCGCAGGTGTTCATTGGTGCCGGCGTGACGCATGCCGACGCTGCGCGCGCATTGCAAGATCCAACGCTCGGCGAACTCTGGCGCCGATTTGCTGGTCTGCAGGTGCGCAACGCTGGAACCATTGGCGGCAACATCGCCAACGGTTCGCCGATTGGCGATTTGGCGCCCGCACTGATCGCGCTCAATGCGACATTGCACCTGCGCCTAGGCGACGAGCGTCGTGAAATGCCGCTTGAGGGTTTTTTTATTGCCTACGGCCGACAGGACCGGCGCCCCGGCGAAATCGTCATCGGCCTGTCGTTTCAAGTGCGCGAGGCACGGACGCTTGCGGTGCACAAGGTCTCGAAGCGCTTTGAGGATGACATCTCGGCCGTTTGCGGCGCGTTCAATATCGTCGTCGACAACCACACAGTTACGTCCGCACGCATCGCCTATGGCGGCATGGCGGCGACACCGAAGCGCGCACGCGCCATGGAAGACGCGCTTGTCGGCAAGGCGTGGACCCGGGCCACAATTGAGGCGGCAATGGCCACGATTGACAGTGATTTCCAGCCGATATCTGACATGCGTGCGTCCGCTGACTATCGTCGTGAGGTGGCTGCAAATCTGCTGCTGCGCGTCTTCCTTGAGCGCGCTGAGCCGAAAACAGCCACACGTCTCGTCGGCGTCGGCGGCGCGTTCGGAGGCTGACGTCATGACCATCAAACGCGACAGTTCACGGCGCGAACGCACCGTCGGCGGCATCGGCGACAGCATCGCCCATGACAGCGCGTCGAAGCATGTGACAGGCGAGGCACGCTACATCGACGATCTGCCGGAACCGCCGGGTACGCTGCATGTGCAGATCGGCATGAGCACGCGAGCTCATGCGCGTGTCGTGTCGCTTGATCTATCGAACGTCAAAACTGCGCCCGGTGTTGTTGCCGTGCTGACGGCGGCAGATATCCCTGGCGAGAATGACGTGTCGCCGACGCCGACCCATGACGATCCGATCTTTGCCGAGACCCTGGTCCAGTATTGGGGGCAGTCGCTGTTTGCCGTCGTGGCGAAGTCGCGCGATGCCGCTCGCTTTGCCGCCCGGCGCGCGACTGTCGTTTACGAGGATCTGCCGGCCATTCTTACGATCGATGAGGCGATGGCGGCACAGCATTTCCTCGAGCCGCCGTACGTGATGCAACGCGCGGACGCCGCTGCCGCTGTTGATGCGGCACCTTTAAAACTTGAGGGCCGAATCGAGATTGGCGGGCAGGAGCATTTCTATCTCGAAGGCATGGCGGCGCTCGCGGTACCCGGCGAAGACGAAGACATGACGATCCACGCGTCAACGCAGCATCCAAGCGAGATCCAGCACAAGATTGCCGGCGCGTTGGGCGTCGCCAGCAACGCCATTACGGTCGAGGTGCGGCGCATGGGCGGCGCGTTCGGGGGCAAAGAGAGCCAGGGCAATTTGCCGGCCGCCGTGGCCGCTATCGCCGCACGCAAGCTTGGCGTCGCGGTCAAATGCGTTTACGACCGCGACGATGATTTCATGCTGACCGGCAAGCGTCACGACATGCGTGCCGACTATCGCGTTGGCTTTGATCGCGAGGGCCGGATACTTGGTCTCGACATGGTGCAGGCGATGCGCTGCGGCATGAGTTTTGATTTGTCACAGCCGATTGCTGACCGCGCGATGTTTCATGCCGACAACTGCTATTATCTACCCGCCGCTAGGATCACGTCATATCGCTGCAAGACGCACACGCAATCGAATACGGCGTTTCGTGGTTTCGGTGGACCGCAGGGCATCGTCGCCTGTGAGCGCGTGATCGACCACATCGCGGCGCACCTTGGACTTGATCCGCTGCTCGTGCGGCGGCGGAATTTTTATGAGGCGCGGCAACCACAATTGGCGGTCCAACGCGCGGCCGGTTTTCCGTCACCCCCAGTACGCAGCACAACGCATTATCACCAGGACGTCGAAGACTGCATCATCCAGGACATCGTCGACGATATCGTGCGCTCGTCCGATTACGACCGGCGCCGTGCAGAGATTCGCGGCTGGAATGCCACGAGCCCGGTGTTGAAACGGGGGATTGCCCTCACGCCGATCAAATTTGGCATTTCCTTCACCAAGACGTTTCTCAACCAGGCGGGCGCGCTGGTGCACGTCTATGCCGATGGCTCGATCCACCTCAATCACGGTGGCACGGAGATGGGGCAAGGGTTGAACACAAAGGTTGCGCAGGTCGTCGCCGACGTGTTCCAGAGCGATCTGGAGCGCGTGAAGATTTCCGCGACCACAACGGGCAAGGTGCCGAACACATCGGCCACCGCAGCGTCGTCGGGCACCGACATGAACGGCATGGCCGCTAAGACTGCGGCTGAGACGATCAAGGCGCGGCTGGTTGCTTTACTCGCGGCCAAGTGGGCCGTGCCGCTTGAGAGTATTACATTCAAAGCGGGTCGCGTCTCATCAGGTGCGCAGACCATGGCTTTCGATGATCTCGCATCTCTGGCCTGGATGAGCCGCGTGTCACTATCCTCCACGGGCTTTTACGCAACGCCGAAAGTTCATTGGGATCGCGCGGCGGCCCGTGGTCGGCCGTTCTATTATTTCACCTACGGCGCGGCCGTTAGCGAAGTCGCGATCGATACGCTGACTGGCGAAAATCGTATTCTGCGTGCGGATATACTGCATGATGTCGGGCGCTCGTTGAACCCGGCCATAGACCTTGGCCAGATCGAGGGTGGTTTCGTTCAAGGAGCGGGGTGGCTGACCACTGAGGAACTGGTCTGGGACGCCGCGGGACGACTGCTCACGCATGCGCCGTCGACGTACAAAATCCCGGCCATGTCAGACCGGCCGCTGGATCTGCGGATGCGCCTTTTTGAGCCGAGCGAGAACCAGGAAGAGACGATCCACCGCTCCAAAGCCATTGGAGAACCCCCTTTGATGCTGGCAACGTCGGTGTTGTTGGCGCTGAGCGATGCCGTGGCGAGCGTTGGCGGTTATGCGCACTACCCAGCCCTCGATGCGCCGGCGACACCCGAATGCGTGTTGGTGGCTGTAAAGCGTGTGAGGCGGGCTGCGGGTGCAGCCGGTTGAACGATTTCGGCTCGCACGGCGCCGACAGTTCACGGAGGGGCGACTGATGAAACGGACGCGCCCAAAGATGCAAGTCGGAGACATAGTGCGGGGTCCGAGGTGTGGCGTGAGATGGTGCAAGACGCCGACAGCTATGATATTGATTGTTAACCCGATGGAGTTGCCGAGGTCCCGATGTCGTCCGCCGCGCGCCACGTCGAGCATTTCATGACTGTCGACGAGTTCCTTGAATGGGATGGCGACAAAACTGGCTTGACCTACGACCTCGTTGAAGGTCGGGTTCGCGCTCATGCGGCACCAAGTGGCACCCATGCAACGATGCATGTCCGGATGGCCATGCTTTTGGGTAACCACCTCGACGTCGTCAAACCACATTGTCGCGTGTTGGCCGGGGCTGGTGTGCGCCCTGCACTGCGGGCCGACTGGAATTTTCGGGTGCCGGATCTGCTCGTCACCTACGTGCGCAATGAACGTGGCGAGCGCGATGCGCCGTCGCCGAGCGTGATCGTCGAATTGCTGTCGCCGTCCAACATGGCCGAAACGTGGGACAATGTTCGCAACTATATGACGCTACCGAGTGTTCAAGAGATCCACTTAATCGCCACACTGCGCGTTGCTGCGCAAGTGCTACGCCGCAAAACGGATGGCCATTGGCCGGGCGAACCCGATGACATCGGCCCGGACGGTACGCTGCATTTCAAACCGATCGACCTCGTGTTACCGCTGCAGGCCGCCTATAGAGGCACGCATCTTGAGTAGATTTCGTCGGTTCTCCGGTATCAGGCCTCCAATATCAGGTTGCATATGTTTGGCAGATTGCTCGGCCGTCTGATCGTGGTGCCGTTTGGCTTCATCCTGGCTGGAATTACGGCTGCCATCGTGCTCGTCGGCATCGCACAGGAAAAGCTGGCGGTTGCCGCGCGGGACGTTGGCGGCGAACAGGTGCTGGGTTTTCTTGAGCCACTTTTGAAACTCGCGGTGTCGCTGTTTTCGGTCCAGACACTGCTGTTGCCACTGTTGCTTGTGGTGGCCGGCGAAGTGGCCCGCATCCGCCATCTCGCCTATTATCTGGTCGGCATGGGGGCGGCTTATGCGCTCATTCCGGTCATGGCAAAAATCGGTACGGAGGACGGCATAGGCAGTTTGACGGCAATCTGGCCGATCTTTGCCACGGCCGGCTTTGCTGGCGGGCTCGTGTATTGGCTGATCGCTGGACGGCGGGCGTGAGCCCCGACGGGCTCGCTTTGAGAGATTTATCTCGATTTTACAGATCCCGACCAATGGCCGTTACGATGACGGTGGTGTTGTCTTGGTGCGGCAGGCGGTGCGCCATCACGGCGTCAATCAGGCCCTTGGCAATCCGTGTTACGCCCTCCTGGCGAAACTGATCGACAACGCGGCTGATTTCATCTTCCTCCAGCGTATGCAGGCCGTCGCTGGCGACGATCACGAAATCACCCTCAGCAAGCGGCAACGGTCGCGGCGTGACGTCAATCATCTCGATATCGGCCCCCGTCAGCGCTGAGCGCAGGAAATGCCGTCGTGGATCGGCGTTGGCTGCCTCGCGCGACATTGCACCGGCGGCGGCGAGCTTGTCCAACTCGGGAGCCAACGAATGGTCTTCGTTCAGACGCGCCAGATCACCGCGCCGCCATAGGTAAAGAAGACTGTCGCCGACGCTCACCCAAGATAAACCCGAGCCAAGTTCGTGTGGGGCAAAGTAGGCGGCGACCAACGTGGTGCCCATGCCTTGATAGTTCGGCTCTTCGGCCGTGCGCACGGCAAGAGCGGTGTTCGACGCCTCAAGCGTTGCGATCATGCGTTCCATGAGGCCGGTTTCGCTGGCCACAAAAGTTTCGGCGAACACGCGGACAAACGAACTGCAGGCGACGCTTGATGCCATCGCGCCGCCGACGTGCCCGCCCATGCCGTCACCAAGCACCGCGAGGCCATGGCCCGGCGGCAAGGCCGGAGCCGCGTTCACCGTCGGCGTGCGCTCGCTGGGCCAGAGCAGACACGTGTCTTCCTGGTAGCGCCGACCGCCCTGCGTGGCGTGCATTGCTGATGTGAATGTAAGAGCCAATTTGGGTACGATCCTGCTCCCACTCTTGCCTGCTCCCACCCTGGGACGGCTGGGTGAGGGATTTCAGCCTACTTCCCTTCACCCAGTTCCGACCAGTCGAAATCATCACCGCAGAAGGGTATGAACGCCAGCTGTGTGCGCCCCATGGTGATCACGTCCATGCCCGAGAGAGCGACCGCGGCCGTCGGCTTCTTAGAGTTGATAGAGACGACGTTGGTTTTGGCCATGTTGGGTACAAACAGGAACGACCGGTCGGCGCTATCATAGCGGATATAGGCCTGCTCTTCCGATGAAATCGTGTCATCGCCGAAGTCGATCGGGATGCGCTGCGTCTTGGCGCGGCCCATGGAGTTGTTGCCCTCATAAATTGGACGGAAGGCGCCGAGCCCTGGCCCACCGACAACGACCAGCCAGCCAACCACGGGATCCTGGTGGAACTCGGTTTTTGCTACTTGCACGCGGCCGCGCACAAGTTGCGTGCGCACAGCGCCGCCGCCACCGCGCAGCCGCATGGTTGTCTCCGGCCGTTGAGCTGCCACGGCGCGGGCCGCCTCGGCTGCCGGCGGCAAGGGCGGTTGTTGCGGCGCATCTTTGCGCACGAGCATCGTTTCCATTGGCGGCAGTCCGGCAGATGGCGTCGCGCCAGGCACGGGTGGCGGCGTCGACAACGAGGGCATCGGCGGCGTCTTCTTCTCGGTTGGCGCGTCCGGTGGTGTCTCGGTGCGACCGGCCGCAAGCAGAGCATCGCGTAACGAACCGAGGATGCGGTTCTGGCCCTGGTCGGGTTTCTTTGGATCTGACATGGCCGGGAGCCTTTGGTGGCGGTGAATTCAAGGGTCGGGATAAAAGTGAGCCGGGTTAAAGGGGCGCACTGTCGAAGCGCAGACGCGCATCTCCGAGCACGATTAAATCGCCGGGTGCAAGCTGCGCTTCGGTCGTCTTTTCGCCATTGATCACCACCCCGTTTCCGTCATGGCCCGAGAGGTCCATGATGACGAATTGGGCGGTTGGCGTCCGGTGGATGAGAGCATGATGCCGGTGCACAGTGGAATAGGGCAGGCGGATGTCGTTGTCGTCGTGGCGGCCAATGCGCACGAGACCTTGTGCGCGCGGTAGAAGCAGACGTTGCTGCCCCTGCTCGGTGCCGCCGTCAAACTCAAGCCAAGCAGCGTGTGGCCAAAGTGCTGCCTCCGGTGTCGCCGCAGCCAAGGGGTGCGCCCGGAAGGACGCAAGGGCATCGGCTGCACGCGGTGAAGGTCGTCCTTGCATAAAGCGAAGCCGAAGGCTGTGCGCAAGAAGGCCCGTCAGGGCTGACAACGGTATGATAAGTAGCGCTGCCATGACGACGACGAGCACCGGCGCTCGGTCATAGGCTGCTGCGAGGATGGCCTGAAGGTGGGTATTGATCCATGCTATTGCCGCAACAGCAAGCTCAAGGCCCGCATCGACGCCCACAGGTGGACCATTGGGCACAGGTGAACCATTGGGTGGGCCTGCGACGCCAGACGTGGCCGCGGCAATTGTCGCCACGCTGAAGGCCACCATGCCTTTTGTTGCCTGCCGCACGCTCTTGGTTCCCCGCACCCGTGTTGGCGACCACCGTCACGCGCCAATTCGGCAACACCGTGGCAGGAAGCGCGGTTGCGAACAATCACCTTTGTTTAGGTGTCGCTTCGACCAGGAAAAAGGAGATGCTCGATTTCGCTGGTTCACCTCGGCGGGCCACCAAAGGCTTAGCTCAACTGCAGCTGCCGCCGCCGAGGACACAGAACTTGGCACAGTGAACATGGCAGAGCTTGACGGCGCCATCGTCGAACATGCCGCCGTCAGCGACGATGGATGCGGCCAAGGTCGAACCCATGTCAAAACGCTCATTGTAGGGGATGAGCGTGCACGGCAGAACCGTTGGCTTGGCTGAGCCTTTGCGCTTTACGACCATTCGGCTAGAGGCACACATGATATCACTGGGCTTTTTCTTCAGAATGCCCCAGCAGGCTGTGCTGATTTCGGGCACTTCGGCGTTGGCGTCCATTTCGGGCAATAGCGTAAGAGCCTGTGTGTCTCCGGGATCGATCGGCCATTTCCGGTCAGTGATCAATTGGCCGTAAGCGCGGCGGGCGACAGCTTCCGTTTCGCCCCAGCAGCTGCGGCCGGCGATGGCCATCTTGAAGCCATTGCCCGCCAGCCAATCCAGGCCTGCGACCGCCTTGACCCAGGTCTTTGCGCCGCGCTCGGCCTCATGGAGTGCCTGGGTGTGGTGGTCGAGGGAGACGCGCACGGTTAGCCGCGTGCCAAACGTCGCGTGAAGTTTCAGCAGACCAGCCTTGATTTTCGGGCGCATCATCGGTTGCATGGCATTGGTCAGCACCAGCACCGTGAAACCCCGCCCGAGGCTATCTTCAAGCATGCCGAGCATGTCCGGGTTGAGGAACGGTTCGCCGCCGGTAAAGCCGATTTCGCGGGTGCCGAGCTTCAGATCACGGATCTCATCTAGATAGGCCGCCGTTTCAGCACGCGAGATGAAGGTCAGCCGGTCGTTTTTCGGGCTGCTTTCAATATAGCAATTCTGACAGGTGATGTTGCAGAGTGTTCCCGTGTTGATCCAGAGCGTGTCCAAAACACGAAGCGGAACGCTGGCCCGGCGCTCGCCTTTTGCGGTGACATCGGGGTCTGAGAATTTTGCCAGTGGCGCTGGAACAACCGGTGCTTTGAGTGCGGCAACGCTCACGAATGTGTCTCCCCTGACGGGCCTCGCAGACAAAGCTGACAGGCCCGTAAATTTGGACTTGTCCGCTTAACCTTGCTCGACCCGATTGTTCCAAGCAGGGTTATAGCAGGGCACTTTGGAAGCGCGACACTCACATTGAGGTTATCTCGGCTTGATCCGCGACCGATCGGCCGCGTCTTGTTTGGCTGAACGGCTCACATTGCAGACGCAATGTGTTGTGGCACACCTTGCGGGCTGATTCGCGCGCCGTTACGGTCTCTTCACGGCCAGTTGTACGGCTAGAGTCGGGGGCGCCGCAGGGCGTGTGCACGTTGTATGTCTGAACGTCCAAAGTTTCCCGAGTTCTTCGTCACTCAGCCGTCCCCCTGCCCGTATTTGCCGGGTCGCTTTGAGCGCAAGCTGTTCACCCACATTACGCCCGACAAACCGCGCGCTACCGTCGATCAGTTGCTGGTCAATGGCTTCCGGCGCAGCCAGCACATCGCCTACACGCCCTATTGCATAAGTTGTCATGCCTGCGTTTCTGTTCGCGTCGTGGCGCAAGTGTTTGAACCCTCGCGCAGCCAACGCCGCATTCAAATGCGCAACCATGACATCCGTGCTGAACGCCGCCCGCCTGTGCCAACAGCTGAGCAATTTGCGCTCTTCCGCCATTACATCGAGCGCCGCCATGCTGACGGCGGTATGTCGGATATGGGCGTGCTCGACTATGCGGGCATGATCGAGGACACCATGGTCGACACCATGATTGTCGAATACCGACTGCCAAAGGGCGCACAGGAAGACCGGGGCCGTCAGGAAGACCGGGGCCGTCTCGTCGGCGTCGCGCTCCAGGATCGTCTGTCGGACGGGATTTCGATGGTCTATTCGTTTTTTGATCCAGACCTCGCCGACCGCTCGCTTGGTACGCATATGATCATGGATGCCATCGCTAGTCTTGGTGTGAAGCCCTATCTGTACCTGGGCTATTGGATTCAGCGTTCCGACAAGATGAGCTACAAAGAGCGTTTCAAGCCATTGGAAATGCTCACGCCGCAAGGCTGGATTGCGCGCACATGACAGCGGGACAAGCGGGCGCGGGCTCAGCGCGTGTAAGTGGTGGTCGGGCTTGAAACGGAAACTGGAATAGAACTGCGTCAAAAGCGTTCATGTTCTCGTAGACCGCCGCAAGAGCCACGTTTTAACGAGGATCCCATGGACATTCGACCACTGACACCGCTTTCGACGGGGACAACTGCTCAACCCATCGCCGCCGGCACCCGCATTGGCCATGTGCATCTGAAAGTCGCCGAACTTGATCGGGCGCTTGGCTTTTATTGCGGCGTCCTCGGTTTTCAGCTCAAGCAACGATACGGCGCGCAGGCGGCCTTTATTGCTGCCGGTGACTATCACCACCACATCGGGCTCAACACCTGGGAGAGCCTAGGTGGTTCACCGCCCCCGGCCGGCACAACGGGACTGTTTCACACGGCCATCCTGTATCCGACACGCGCGGCCCTTGCGGATTCATTGCGGCGCCTGATGGCGGCCGGCATCGAACTTGATGGGGCAAGTGACCATGGCGTCAGCGAGGCCCTTTATTTGCGCGATCCCGACCAGAATGGCGTCGAACTCTACTGGGACCGGCCGCGCGATGCGTGGCCTCAGGATGCCGACGGCGGGTTGCAGATGTTCACACGCCGCCTTGATTTGCAGGATCTGCTGCAAAGTTAGGATGACCGTTCGGACGGGCGGTGCCGCTTACGGATCGATTTGGGTTTGCGGCAAATCGGCAGGATCGGGAGCCTCGGCCTCGACATCGTCCGTGCCCTTGCCCCGCTCACGCGCGCGCAACTTCACGCTTTCAGACTTAAGTTGACCGCAGGCTGCCAGAATGTCTCGGCCCCGTGGGGTGCGCACCGGACTTGCGTAGCCGGCCACGTTCACCACCTCGGCGAACTGCTCGATTTGCTTCCAGGGCGAGCATTCGTAAGTCGAGCCCGGCCAGGGGTTGAACGGGATCAGGTTGATCTTGGCGGGGATGCCGGCGAGCAACCGCACCAGCGCCTTGGCGTCAGCGAGGCTGTCGTTAACGCCCTTCAGCATCACGTATTCGAAGGTGATGCGCTTGGCGTTTGAGAGGCCGGGATAGTCGCGGCAGGCGGCCAGCAACTCCTTGATCGGGTACTTCTTGTTGATCGGCACCAGTTCGTCGCGCAAAGCGTCATTGGTCGCGTGCAGCGAGATCGCAAGCGCTGTTCCCGTCTCTGCCCCCCAACGAGGGATCTCGGGCACAACGCCTGACGTCGAGAGTGTGATGCGCCGCTTGGAGACCGAAAGGCCGTTGCCGTCGCTCGCGACTGCCATCGCGCGCTTGACGTTGTCGAAGTTGTACAGTGGTTCGCCCATGCCCATCAGCACGATGTTCGTGATCTTGCGATCGCTGTCAGGCAGCATTCGCCCATCAGCCGGAGGCGCGGCGCCCGCCCAGTCCCCGATGCGGTCGCGCGCAAGCAGGATTTGGCCGACGATCTCCTCAACCTCCAGATTGCGGACCAATTTTTGCGTGCCCGTGTGACAGAACGAACAGGTCAATGTGCAACCGACCTGGCTTGAGATGCACAGCGTACCGCGATCAGCTTCAGGGATGTAGACGCACTCGACCTCCGGCGCCTGGCGCTCGTGCCCGCGGATGGGCAGCCGCAGCAGCCATTTGCGCGTACCGTCGATCGACACTTGCTCGGAGACAATGGTCGGCCGCTCCAGTGTGTGGGCCGCATCCAATTTTGCCCGCAAGTCCTTCGACACGTCCGACATCTGATCGAACGCAGTCACGCCGCGCACATATAGCCAGCCCCACAGTTGCTCGACGCGCATGCGCACTTGGCGTTCAGGCACACCGATGCCCAAAAGGGCCAATGCCAAGCCTTGCCGGTCGAGGCCGGCGAGAGAAGATTTCGCGGGCGTTAGTAAACGTGAGGGCTGGTTAAGGTGTGCCCGGGTGTCGAGTACGACGGTCATCGGCTGGGTCCAGAGGCACAAAGGCCTGATGTTTAGAGGCGTCTAGCCGTTTTTGGTGTACGCCGCTAGGTCATTGCGGGGCCTGCGTGTTTGTCAGCAATCGCCGCAAAATCAGTTCAAATTGGTCGATCGCTTGAAGCTTTTTCTCAAATCCTCCGAGGCAAGTGTTGCTGCGGTGTAAACGACAGCAGTCGCTTTCATCAGACACTGCCGGCACCTGGCGAAGGACTAGCAAGGCCACAAGGCCTTGCCTGCCACCGTAGGGGCAAGACCGGATCCAGTAGGTTCTTGGAGGCATGGAATGCAGGTTTTACATGGAACGGTGAACGCCGACGTGCTTCGCGGGAAGCTTGATGGCGAGAATGAAATCTGGGGTCACTCGGGTGACGATACGCTCGTTGGCGGCAAGGGCGATGACGTCCTGATCGGCGGCAAGGGTGGCGATGATCTCTGGGGCGATCGCGGCAACGACCGTCTGATCGGCGACACGGGCAACGACACGCTTCGCGGCAGCGTTGACGACGACAAGCTTTACGGTGGCGACGGCGACGACTACGGTTCCGGCGGCAAGAATGACGACAGCGTGTTCGGCGGCAAGGGCGACGACACGCTTTACGGCAACTCCGGCGATGATGCTCTTGCAGGCGGCACCGGCGACGACGCGCTTTTCGGTGGCAAGGGCGGCGACGTGTTGTTCGGCGGTTGGGGCACAGACACGGTCAGCGGCAACTCTGGCGATGACTTCATCATGGCCTCGAAGGGCATCGACACGCTGGCCGGCAACGCGGGCTTCGACACGGTCGACTTCTCGCGCATGACCGGCTTCCTCGACGTCAACCTTGCCAAGCACACCTACACGGTTGGTGAAGGCGGCAACACCGGCACGGTCTCTGGTTTCGAGCAAGTCATCGCTGGTAACGGCGGCAGCCGCATGATGGGCGACGATGCCCATAACACCCTGTTCGTCGGCGGCGCCGGCGATGACTGGATCCGCGGCAAGATGGGTTCCGACACGCTCACTGGCGGTGACGGCGTTGACACCTTCGCCTACCTCAAGAAGGACACACGCGGCGGCGGCGTTGACGTGATCACGGACTTTGAAGTCGGCGTCGATCAACTTGACCTAGCCGACTTCCTGAAGGGTCGCGAAGATGCGGCATCGGGCATTCGTTTCTCATCGACCGACGACGGCTCCACCCTCGTGCAGGGCTTCGTCAACAAGCAGTGGGTTGACGTCGTCAAGTTGGCCGGCGTCGCGATGCCAGATGATGGTTACGCTCTGCTCGCATAAGAACTCACTTGCCTGACAACCCGGTGGTCACGCGTGCCTCGTGCAGGATGTGCGTGTGACCAGACGGTGATGAATGAAACGGGTATAAATCAAACGGGTATAAATCAAACGGGCGGAAGCCTGGACTTCAGCCGCCAACCTTGTCGCCGCGCCGGGCTTTCACGCGCACAATCAGCTCTTCAACCTTTGGCAGAATGTCGGCAACGATGAGGGCCACGCCTTCGGCGGTCGGATGAATCCCATCCGGCAGATTGAGCTTCGGCTGCAGCGCGATCTTTTCCAGGAAAAACGGGTACAACAGCGCACCATACTTGGCCGCAAGTTCTGGAAAAATGCGATCGAAGCTGTCGCGATAGGCGGGCGGCATGTTGAGCGGCGCGCGCATGCCTGCAACCAACAGCTCGCGCTTGTCGGCGTTGAGTGTCGACAAGATCTTGTCGATGTTTACGCGTGCGGCGGCCGGGTCGAGCCCTCGTAAAGCATCGTTTGCGCCAAGTTCGACAATCACGGCATCGGCTTCTGGCGGCACGGCCCACGCGAGACGATCGAGGCCGGCTGCCGACGTATCACCCGACACGCCCGCATTGATCACGGTCACGGCATGACCGCGCGCCTTCAAAGCCGCTTCAAGCTGCACCGGAAAGGCCTTTGTCACGGGCAACTGGTAGCCAGCCGACAAGCTGTCGCCGAGAGCCACAATGGTGATCGGTTTCGATTGCGCAACGGCCTGGCTTACGCCGAGCGGGCCGAGCCATGCCGATAAAGCCACCAGGCTCGCGAGGCGGAACAAAACGTGGCGGCGACGGAGCATGTTCAGCCTCTTTGCATTACCGCCGCTGTGTCGGCTGTAACCATGGTCGAATATGGGCGTTCGCCGCACGAGAGCAACCCTTGCGGACGGTAACCCTTGCAGAAGGGCAGGCGTACGGACGGTCCACCAACTGCGCGCAGGATATCACCGTTTATAAAAATGACCTTTGGTGCAAGAAGCAGCTATTGATACCCCAGAGACGTTTGCCCGGGACCCGCGCCATGCCTGACGCCACCGAACCGATGCCGCTTTGGGAAGTATTTATCCGCGCCAAAACGGGGCTGCCGCACAAGCATTGCGGCTCCGTCCATGCCCCCGACGCGGTCATGGCCTTGCAAGCGGCGCGTGACGTCTACACGCGGCGGGGCGAAAGCGCGTCGCTGTGGGTTGTCCCCTCCAACGCCATCACGGCGTCCGATCCCGCCGATAAGGACGAACTGTTCGAGCCGACGGCAAGCAAGATCTATCGGCATCCGTCGTTTTACACAGTGCCTGATGACGTCGGGCATATGTGAGCGTACACGGCGAGTTGCAACTGTGATGTCATAACTCGGCCGTCAGACCGTTGCGCAGCCAGCATGAGCTTTGACGACACGCTGCGATGAGGCTGGGAATTTTCCGAGTTTGCCGACCGGCCGGACGGGTCGCTTGACCAGGTCGCCGCCGCAGTTCGGGCAGTGGCCGCCGGGTAAGCGCTGCTCGGCACAGGCTGCGCAGAACGTGCATTCAAACGAACAGATGCGCGCATCGGCGGCATCTGGCGGCAGGTCTTTGTCGCAGCATTCGCAGTTCGGGCGCAGGGCAAGCATCGGTGGCTCCAGTGTTGGCGAAAAAGTATGCGGCACCACGGTCAATGTGTCCAACGCAAGTGCCGACGATCACTCGGTCGCGGCTTTGCCCCGGACTTGATCCAGGGACGGCCTGCAACGACACAACGCCTTGCGCTGTCCACTCGATGACGCCTTTTTGTTCCGCATTCAAGGCGATTTCAGCAGTGACCCGGTTTGGGTGATGAATGGTCACTTGCTCGCATGAAAAATTTGCACCGACCGCTAAGCGAGGTTAAACTCGCCACTGTCTGATTTGGAACGCCATGCGGTGAATGCGCTGATGCTGTTGAGCCGGAGCGGAACAGGGCGACTACGGAACTTGCCCGCTGGCCGATAGTCCGAGGATGGTCGATGCTTGCTGGTGGTCCAATCTAACGCTCACCGCCCACGTTGCTGTTCTGGAAAAGACATTTTTAGGCGTCGCCGTGCCTATCGGGACAGGCTGCTTCCGCTGGGGCCTCAATACCGTCCGCAACGTAACCCACAAGGCGCGCCGATGACCGAATTTATAATTTTTACCTTCGTGATACTTACGTTTTTGATTTTAGTTGCGACAATTGTTAGGCTCAGAAGAGTGGAAAAAATACTCGCTTCGCACTCGCTGCTGAACGCGCACGTTAAATTTCTGTTGAAGAATACCGGCGTTACTTTCGATCCCTTCGATGGACTGCCAAAAGAACTTGCGGACGCTCTGCGGGGCAGCGAGACCAAGATCGAGGCGATCAAACGCTATCGCGAAAACACTAAAATCGACTTGAAGGAGGCCAAATTGGCTGTCGAGGCAGCAATCGAGAAATCCGGGATCAGTCTCTGAGTGCGACCTTGCTGCAAGCGCCTTTTCGATATCGCCGCTTGATACCCCGTCGATCCTCGTTCTCAGTTTCAGCATCGGACGGCAACTGACGTCGCCTGTCATGACGCCGTAAAAAGCACGGATGGCAAGCCAGGTTCAATTCCAACCGCCTCCAACGTCTTGCGGCTGGCTGCAACACTGCCAAGGGCTGGACCAACTGCAAGACCGTTTGTGGTAAGATGGCCATGCTTGCTGCAGGCCCGCCGCAGTCTCGTGCTCGGATCGTACTTTTTTATGTTTGTGAATGGGTGCAAAACCGACATCCAAACCTAGTACGGAGCAAGTTGCCGCCCCTCAACTCTACCGTCTTCCGGTGGAGAGCGGGGCGAGGGGAGCGTGGTGTACCATTTCACCCGCAGTCCCACCTTCGCAATTGCGCGCCCGCAATAGGCACTCGCGCAATAGGCATGGCCGTTGCGCCTTCGGGATGGTAGGCCTCGCCCATCACACAGGCGCGGGATTGCTCCATGAACTTCACCGAAGCTGCCGCCAAACCGCTGCTCGCAACCGTCGGCATTCCGACGCCTCGCAGCTATGTTGTCAACACATTGGCTGGCGTTGAGCAGGCGCAGAAACTGCTCGGTCCGTGTGTGATCAAGGCGCAAGTGCCGGTTGGTAAGCGCGGGAAAGCTGGCGGCATCAAAATGGCCAACAGCGGGCTTGCTGCCAAGCGACACGCTGAACGTATTCAGTCGATGACGATCGGCGGCTACAAGGTTGAGCGATTGTTGGTCGAAGAGGCCGTGCCCATCGGCATGGAAACGTATGTCGGCATTATCAACGATCCCGTCACAAAGGGGCCACTGCTGCTATACTGCGTGGCTGGTGGCATGGACATCGAGGAGATCATTGCGAAGAAGCCAGCGTCACTCATGCGCGTGCCTGTCGACATCCGCAACGGGGTCGACATCGAGGCTATCAAGGCGGCTGTTCCGGCGAACACACCGTTCACGCCCGAAGCCGTCGCCTCCGTGCTGGAGCGGCTGTATCGCATTTACATCGAGATGGACGCCGAATTGATTGAGATCAATCCGCTCGTGCTCACGAAAACCGCGCGCATGTTGGCGCTGGATTGTAAGCTTGTCGTCGATGACAGTGCGTTGCCGCGTCAAGCTGCGATGGCCAAGATCGGGTCGCCTGAGAAGCTCACGGATCTTGAGGCGAAGGCTGCGGTGCTCGGCTTGAAGTACATCGAGATGGACGGCACTGTTGGCGTACTTGCCAACGGTGCTGGGCTGACCATGACAACGATGGATGCCATCAGCCACTACGGCGGCAAGCCCGCCAACTTCATGGAAATCGGCGGCGAGAGTTACACCAAGGCCAAGCCCGCGCTCGAACTGGTGCTGGCCAACCCAAACGTGAAGTCGGTGCTCGTGAATTTCTGCGGCGCGTTCGCGCGCACGGATGTGATGGCCGAGGGCGTGGTCAAAGCGTGGAAAGAACTGGTGCCGAAAATTCCTGTGATCTTCACCATCCACGGCACCAACGAAGATGAGGCGATTGCGATCGTCAAAAATGGCCTCGGCATCACGCCTTACGATCTCATGGATGACGCCGTTAAAGCGGCGGTCGCCGCGGCGAAGCTGTGACGTGGAGCGGGGCGAGGCGGATAGGGCCGCCACGTGACCAATGACGCATTGGGTGTTTCGCCTGTGTTGGGTCACTCGGTTTTCCTGTTTGAAGTCTTGCCTTTCTCAGAAATCGCTCTCTATCGCGTACCCGGAGTATCCCATGCCCAAATCAACAGCTGAATTCGATATCATCGTTTTCGGTGCGAGTGGCTTCACGGGCCGACTGGTGGCTGAGTACTTGGCTGAGCGATATCCGGTGTCGAGCGGCGTGACGTGGGCCATGGCCGGGCGCAGTCTGGATAAGCTTGCGGCGGTCCGGGATGAAATCAAGGCGCCGCCTTCGACCCCACTGATTGCCGCCGACAGCAGCGATCCGGCTGCCCTCGCGGCATTGTGCAAACGCACTAAGGTCGTGCTGACCACGGTCGGCCCGTTTCAGATCTATGGCGAACCGTTGGTCGCCGCCTGTGCTGAAACGGGCACGGACTATGTCGACCTGTGCGGCGAGCCGGCGTGGATGCGCCACATGATTGACCGGTACGACACCACGGCGAAGGCAAGCGGCGCGCGGATCGTGTTTTCGTGTGGTTTCGATTCGATCCCCTTCGACCTTGGGGTCCAGTTGCTTCAAGAGCACGTGAAGGCTGAGACCGGTGCTGCCGCACAGCGCGTAAAGGGACGCGTTCGCAAGATGAAAGGCACCTTTTCCGGTGGCACTGCCGCGAGCTTAAAGGCGACGATGCTCACGGCGGCGAAAGATCCATCGATCCTGGAGCTTCTGAAAAACCCGTTCTCGCTCGCGCCCGGTTTCGATGGCCCGAAACAGCCGCACGGCATGAAGCCCGAGCTCGATGATACTTTGGGTGTGTGGGTTGCGCCATTCGTGATGGCCGCGATCAACACGCGCAATGTCCATCGCACGAATGCGCTTCTCGGCCATGCCTACGGCCGTGATTTCGTTTACGACGAGATGGTCATCACGGGCCCAGGCGAACAAGGCAAAGCGATCGCTGAGAAGATCGCGGGTGACAAATCGATGATGAAAAGCGACGGCCCAAAACCTGGCGAAGGCCCAAGCAAAGCGGAGCGCGAGGCGGGACATTTCGATGTGCTGTTCGTTGCGGTGTTATCGGATGGCCGCACGTTCAAAGCTGGTGTCACCGGCGACAAGGATCCAGGCTATGGCTGCACGTCGAAGATGATCGCCGAGTGCGCGCTCTGCCTCGTCCAGGATGTGACAAGGACCGGCGCGGGCGTCACGACACCTGCAACCGTGATGGGCAAGCCGTTGCTGAAGCGGCTTGTTGCCAACGCTGGCATGACGTTCAAGATCGAGTAAAATCGCGCCAAGATCCGGTTTGATTAAAACGTCGGAACTTGCCGCGCGAAGGTGCGCCCTGCTGCCCGGCTGGGGCGACTGTCGGCCCGACCCATGTCGCGCCTTGAACTATCAACGCGTGGACTTTCGACGTGCGAGGTTACGACGCACGCACCCTCAACGCGACGCATGAAGCGGGCCGCTGCCGGAGCAGATGTTGCGGCCACTGGCGCTGCAATCAAAGGTCGCGGCGGGCGACTGGTGACGATCATCTCGGCGCGTCGGAACACGTTGCGCGGATCGATTGCCAGCCTGACCCGGTGTTGGATCTCGCGATCACCCAACATCATGCCCCAGACCAGCGCCATCACCACATGGAAATGGCGCCAATGATCGAGGTCGATGATCATGCCCTCGGCTGCCAAGGCAACGAAGCAAGCAAGCGCGACGATAAACAGGGGTTGCGTCGATGTGCGTTTAAAGGCGTGACGTATGCCGTACACGATCGTCAAAACCACCAAGAGGACGAAGATCAACCCGCCGAGCCAACCCGCATTCAGAAACGTGTAGAGATAAACATTGTGCGGCTCTTCGATGTGATGTTGCGGGGCGAAGTTTTGAGCGCCGATACCAAAGGGGTTGTTTAGAATTAGTCGAATGGCCTTTTGCTGGCCGCCAAAGCGCCCCTCTGGCCCCTGGTCGTAACTCTGATCCATCGTCGCGCGGCTGGCCAGTTGTTCGCCGACACCGGGGATTTGCATGGCAACCACCAGCAACATGAAGGCGCCGCACACCACGCCGAGGCCCGCCGACAGGATCTTGAGCCGTTGCAGGTTCGTCGGTGCAGTCAGGAATGCCAGATAGGCAAAGATCGTGACGGACAACGCGAGATTGATCCAGGCGCCGCGCGAGAACGTGAACAGCACTGCAAGGCCAATGATAGCCGCCCAGAGAGCTGCCCAAAGAAAACGTAAGCCGCCGCGCGTTAACATGCGCTGCAGAAGGAACACGAGTGGCGGCACGAGAAACGCGCCGAGCACGTTCGGGTCTTTGAAGGTGCCGGACGCCCGATCAAAGCGCGTGAACAATTCATAGGCGCCAGGAAACAATTGAAAGTATCCAGCCAGCGCTGCAATCGCGGCAATCGCGGCTGCAAAGACATAAGCGTGGAAAATCAGGTGCGCGTGCTTTGACGGTCGACGCATCACGAAAGCGGAGATCACAAATGACGTCAGCGTCAAAAAAAGCGTAACAAAAGCGTGCGTCATTGCGACTTTGGTGTCGGCCGCTGCCAGCGTTCCAATCAGTGCACAGGCGGCCGCGACAAGCCATACTGTCAGATACAGCATCAACGGCTGAGTGATGCGAATGAGGCCGAGAACGGGCAGCATCAGCAACAGGCCAAACATCATGGCATCGACCGGCGCCGGCTCGACGAAGACGATGCCGCTGAGTGCAAAGGCAAACCAAACGATGGCAAGCGCGATGGCGTGGACCGCGCCCATGCGCTGGCGCGGCGGGGCTTCAGCCACAGATGTTGAAGACAAAGCCGGCATGGTCACTCATTGACGCAGACTGTTTGAAAACGCACGGGCTCACCGGTCAGTCAGCGCGTTCGCAGTGAGGATTGTTCCGGTAAGCATTGTCTCAGTGCGCATTGTCTCAGTACGCATTCTCTCGATTTGCAAGGAGCGAGCCGGGCGTGCGTGCGAGGATCTGGATGTCGAGCCAGAGTGACCAGTTTTCGATGTAGTAAAGATCATACTCGACGCGCTTCTGGATCTTTTCCTGTGTGTCGGTTTCGCCGCGCCAGCCGTTCACTTGGGCCCAGCCGGTGATGCCGGGCTTGACCTTGTGGCGCACAAAGTAACCATCGACGACATCGGGATACAGCCGACCGGCCGCGGCCGCTTGGACCGCGTGTGGCCGCGGGCCGACCAGTGACAGCTGTCCCGTGAGCACGTTGAAAAGCTGCGGCAACTCGTCAAGGCTTGATTTGCGGATGATGCGGCCAATACGGGTCACGCGTGGATCATCCTTGGTCACGAGTTTAGCTGCACCTGCATCGCAACGATCTGTGTACATGGAACGAAACTTCAACACTTCGATCAACTCGTTGTTGAAGCCGTAGCGCTTCTGGCGGAACAGCACCGGCCCTTTGCTTTCGAGCCGCACCGCGAGTGCGACCGTCGCCATCACCGGGGCCAGCAGAACCAGCGCCACACCGGCGACGGCCTTGTCGAACAGTGACTTCGCCAGGATGCCCCAATCGGACATCGGCCTGTCTGTGATATCGATCATCGGTACGCTGCCGACGTAGGAATAAGTGTGTTTGCTGAATTTCAGGGGCGATGCAGATGCCGCGATCCGGACGTCGGCGGGCAATACGGCCATCTGCATCTTGAGTTCAGCGATGCGCTCATCCGCCGTGAGGGGCAGTGCAATCAAAACCATATCGACGCGGTTGTTGCGACAGAACGTGACCAGATCGGCTTTGCCGCCACGCTTTGGGTATCCTGCGACCGACGGGGCCGAGCGTTCATCGTCGCGATCATCGAACACACCGCAAATGCGCACATCGCTGGCGGCATCCGCTTCAAGCGCCCGCAGCAATTGCTCAGCGTAGTTGGACGATCCGTAGACCACGGCGCGACGGGCGAAGCGCCCGTCGGCCAGTGCGCGACGCGTGATGGCCTGTACCGTAATTCGCAGTGCCACAATGGCTGTAAAGCCGGTTGCGAACCAAAGTGTGAGCCAGACCCGGCTGAAATCCGAACCAATTTTTAAAAAGAACAGCGTCGCCACAAGCAGCGCAATAGTCGACATCCAACCCAGCATGAGACGTGGCAAACGGCTGGCGAGACTGGTGAAGGCTGGGATGCGGTAGAGACCAAGCAACTGCCACGCCGCACCTGCGGCGAGAGCACCGAGGAGCGGCGCGACGATGTACTGGGGACCGTTCGAGAGGTCTGGCTCGGCAACATAGAGCGCGGCGGTCATAAAACCGGTGGCCGCGATCAGAGCTGTCTCCGCAAGCCGCACAAGGCCAGCAAAGACCTTCGGCGAGATAACGCTCGAGGCGTGCGGCAGGCGTACTTCGGCCAGCCGCGGCAAGGCTTGCGTGGCAGATTTCGATGGCAAGGGATGCGAGAATTCTGACATTCCGTAGGACCCGGTCGTTCCAAAGAGGTTCGACCGGTGATGAGCATGGACCATGCCAATGCTTACGGACCGTTAGGGAATAGCCGTTGCTACGCCGACAACCATAACCGACGTGTACCCAGATTCGCGCTGGAATGGCGTTGCGCAGCAGCGACCTGATAGAAATCCAAGATATCTGCCGACATGCCAGTGACGGAAAAGTGCTGCGCGATCCGCTTTGAAAGTGCCGTGGCGTTGGCATCTGCGGCATGTTGAGCTGTCAGGGTGTCGAATATTGCCGCGGTCAGGGCTGCAACGTTGCCTGGCTCGAGCATCGGCGTGCCGCACGCGCCGATGATTTCCGGAATTCCCCCGACACGGGTCGTAATCAGCGGTTTTTGCGCGGCAGCCGCCTCCAGCACGATGTATGGAAAACTCTCGGCCCGTGACGGAATGATCAACGTTCGTCCCATTTTGAAACCGGCCCGGGCGGGCATTGCACCGGGAAAGCGCACCCGATCCGCAAGGCCGAGAGCCTGGGTTTGGGCTTTAAACGCAGCGGCATCCGGACCGTCACCGACAATGGTCGCCGTCACGGGACGCACAGCCGAAACCGTCGCGATCGCATCGAGCAGAACGTCGACACCCTTGAGGGTCCGCAACTCGCCAATGAATAGAAGGTCCGTTGCATCGGCATCGAGGGGCGCGGTCTCGAAATCCTCGTCACCAACACCATTTGCGATCACGCGCGTTGCTATTTTGGGCGAGCCAACTTGCGCGCTGTAGCGACCAGCGGAGTAGGCGCTTTCAAAGATAATGCCGTTCGTCATGCCCTCCAGTTGTCGCTCAAGGGCAAACAGCACGCGCCCCTTCAGTGATGAGGGGTCAAAGTGAAGACTGCCGCCGTGGGGCGTGTAAATGCACACGGGCGGGGTGCGACGCGCTCGCAACATTCGGGCGGCAAGCCGGGCGTAGGCGCCACCTTTCGCGCCATGGCCATGCACCACGTCGATGTCGAGGGACCGCGCGAGGCCGAAAACTGAGCGCGTTGCACGCGCATCGGCGAGACCCAGATCGCGCCCCATGGCGATACGATGCACACCGTGTGAAAGCTTGGCGCCGAGCCGGTCCAGGCGCGCGATTGTGAGTGCGTCTCCTGTGTCGGCACAAACAACTGCAACCTCGTGACCGGCGCTCGATTGCGCAGCCGCGAGGTCACAGACGTGGCGGAACAACCCGCCGACGGGCGCGCGGAGACAGTGGAGGATGCGGAACCGTGTCTTCACACTTGACCGTGGGAGGTTTTTGTTTGCGCCTTCCGACATCGCTGCGCGAAGCCGGCCGGAAGGCGCGTTTTGAGTGGCGCCTTCCGACATCGCTGCGCGAAGCCGGCCGGAAGGCGCGTCGGATGTTG
Source organism: Hyphomicrobiaceae bacterium (assembly GCA_031409695.1). Lineage (GTDB taxonomy): Bacteria > Pseudomonadota > Alphaproteobacteria > Rhizobiales > Hyphomicrobiaceae > JABFRJ01. Next base: position 7,569 of record JANNXS010000237.1, on the reverse strand, counting down.
CAGAGTTGCAGGGGTGTACCTTGCAGGACGCGTGCCGTTGCACGCGAGCAATCATTCAAATCAGAACCAGCGCTCTTTTACTTGTACCGTGTCGCCAGGGAGCAGCACGTAATCAGCTGGGACTTCGATCTTCTCGATGACACCATTGATGCGACGCGTGATCAGCATGCGATGCTCGCTCGCGCGCTCCGAAAAACCACCAGCGATGGCGACGGCCGACTGCACGGTCATGCCACTCACGTAGGGATATTGACCAGCTGAGCGCACTTCACCGAGGATAAAGAACGGCCGATTCTGCGAGATATCGACTGTTACGTGCGGATCTTTGACATACTGCACGCCGAGGCGCGCCTTGATCGAGCGCTCAAGCCCGTTGGTTGTGTTGCCACGGGCATGCACATGCCCGATCAGCGGCACGGAAATCTGGCCGGCGTGGTCGACCGTGTAGAGGCGCGACAGCGAAGGCTGGCCGTAAACGAAGATGCGCAGCTTATCGCCGGTATCGAGTAAGTATGGGCCGTCTTCTTCAGCGACTGCGCGCGGTCCACGCACTTCCCCAACGGCATTTGGTGTTACCGATGCGGGGCCCCATTCGACGGGTGTCGGAGAATATGAGGCTTCAGATGGTCCCTCTCTGACGATGACCGTCGCAAAGTCGCCGACGTCGTGACCAGGGAAAGCGGGGCCGCCGTGGCCGCAGCCGCCGAGCAGCGTCGCCATCAAAAGACCAGCAGATATTACAGTAAACCGAACCATTGGACTGATCCTTGCACTCACAGCCAGTCACTGACGACCAGAACGGGCCGTCGAAGCCGTACTTCGGTGGTGACCGTTGAACTCATGTCTCGTGATGATGGTTCTAGCGACGAGGCGTTAAAAAATGCTTGGCGTGTGTCCCGAATCGGATGTCGGATCTGGCATCGAACGGGGGTGCTTAAGCAATTCGCAACGGGACTGCGTGTAAACCTGAGACAACTGACAAGGGTTTAGCCACCGGAAGCCGCCCCATGCGCTCATCTCCTGACGATATCGACCTCGGCTCACTCGGCCGCGCACTGAAAGCGTCCTTGCCGCGCGTTGCGTTGTTTTCACTCCTCGCAGGCGGCGCAACGGCTGGGGTTATGATGACCATGGCGCCGCGCTTCACGTCTCAAGCGACGATCGAGATTCTGCCGCGGCAATCGCTCGATCCAAACCGGATCGGTGAATCACCGACGGCTGGAAGCGTCACGGATCTGGTGAGCGCTGCTGCGATGAACACGCACGTGCGCAACATCTTGTCGACAGACCTTACGCAAAAGATGAGCGATAAGCTTGGCCTTCCAGAGCGGCCGGAGTTTAACGATGCCCTGCCGGCGGAAGATCTGTTTACACGCACACTGCAGTCGGTTGGCGTCGTCAAGGCAAAGCCAAACGAGAAAGACAGCGATCGCGTTCTTGCGGCCTACAAGTCGGCCATGAAGGTCGCCAACATCCGCGAAACTCGTAATATCCAGATCGAATTCACCACAACGGACGCAAATTTTTCGGCAGAAGGCGCAAACCTACTTGCTAATCTATACCGCGACAGTCTCGGGACGTCGCGCACGACCGAGATCTCGGATACGGAGCGCAAACTGGCGACTGAAAAGGACCGCCTGGAGCGTGAAGTGTCGGCGGCAGATAAGGCTGTAACGGAGTTTCGTTCCAAGGCCGACATCTTTAAAACGCAAGGCGCCCAAGGCACAGCAACAACCCAGAACGACGATCGCATGGGGCAATTGACCGCCGAGCAGTCGAAGGCTGCGGCCGCCCGCATCGAGGCCGAGGCCCGCGCCACAGCCGCTAAGGAGCAGATGCGTCTGGGTACGGCTGAATCCAATCCAGATGTGCAGAAATCCCAGATTATTCCACGCTTAACGGAACAGCGAATCCGCCAGGAACGCCAAGTCTCAGAGTTGGCTGCATCGTTGCTGCCGGGGCATCCGCGCATGCGACAAGTCCAGGGCGATTTGGCGTCGCTACAGAAGCAGATCAAGGACGAGGTCAAAAAAGTCGTCGATGGTTTGGAGCGCGAAGCCAAAGTCGCCGTTGAAAAAGAGATCACCATCACCCGGCAGATTGCCGGCATCAAAGTAACGATCCAAGGTCAATCACCAGCCGATGCCCAACTCAAAGCCTTAGAAGACACGGCCAAGGCAAAGCGCGCAGAACTTGAACGCGTCAAGAAAGCCCACGAGGAGGCTCGCACAATCGGCAAAGTCGGCCCATCTGTCGAAGTCCGGCTCGTGCAAGAAGCCAAGGCCTCCAATGAAAAGGTTTCGCCCAAGCCCGGCATGTTTGCCGCGCTCGTGACACTGGCACTGCTGCTTGTCGGCCTGGCTTGGTCGGTGACCAAAGCCATCGTCATGGGCCCGCCAGCAGCTGGCGGCGGCGGCTCTGGCCGGCGCGGTTCACAACTTGGGCTCGAGACGGCATCGATGCCGGCCGCGGCTGCTCTCGTCGCGACACCTGCCGGTGCGGCCATGGCGACGGCCCGTGCCGAAGCTTCAAAGCCTGCGGCCATAGAGAAGCCGCAACGAGTAACGGCAAAAGCAGAACCACGTTGCAACGTTGATGCTGCCGTTGCAGCTCTTCTTGCACGCGATGCCGAGGGCCCCTGCCGTTCGCTTGTCTCTGGTGACAGTGGTGGGCTTGACGCCGCAGCCGAAGCGCTCGCGCTTGCCAAAGGGCTTGCCGCCGCCGGGAAGTCTGTCGTGATCGTTGACTGGTCGAGCACCGCGTCATCCTTAGCCGATCTGACAGGCGGTGTTGCCGTTCCTGGACTTGCTCAGCTGGTGCAAGGTGACGTCGCATTCGAGGACGTGATCCAGAAACTGGCGGACACCGAGGCGCACTTTGTGCCCGCGGGCGATGCGCTCGCCGATCAGAGCGTCATCTTCGACGCCGACCGTGCAAACCTTGTGCTTGACGCCATGGATGAAGCCTTTGAGCATATCGTCGTGTTCGCCGACCACGCGTCGGCGCGCGATCTCTTCGAGGCCACACAAGGGCGCTTCGACACCGGCGTGCTCGTCACCAACACTTCTGTATCGCCTGACGACGGCAACGTGTTCCTTGGGTTCGACGTTGCTGACATGGCCGTCCATCGGTTGGTGCCGACGCCCGTTGTCCCTGCCGGATCGGGCCTGCTCCGGCGCGGTGCAACACGGACGACGTCACGCCCGTCCGACGTGCTGGCGCGCGCTTAACATCAGGGCGGTTCATTGCGACGAGAAAGGAAGCCCCGCTACGCCCAGTTGTTTGCAGCGTAACGTTGTCTGACATTCAATGTCATTTTTTGCGAGGGTCAGCGCGTGGCGCGCGCTTCTTGCCGCGCGGGATGTCCTCTTCCGGCTGCAGACCAAACTTCTCCGTCAATTCCGGACCAAGTTGATCCGACAGCACACGCCGCTTCACACCCTCGACCACGCCAGGTTCGAGATCGAACAATTGGAACGGCCCGAAGGAAATGCGGATCAACCGGTTCACGGTCAGCTCGAGGGACGAAAGAATATTGCGCACCTCGCGGTTCTTACCCTCGCGCAATCCGATGGTCAGCCAGACGTTGGCGCCTTGCACCTGATCAAGCGTGGCCTCGATCGGCCCGTAGCGCACACCTTCAATTTCGAGGCCGTCCTTCAGCGCTTCAAGCTGGGCTTGTGTCACCTTGCCAAACGCGCGCACACGATAGCGGCGCATCCAACCGGTTGACGGCAATTCCAGGTGACGCGCGAGTTCGCCGTCATTGGTCAGCAGCAGCAGGCCCTCTGTGTTGAAGTCGAGACGGCCGATTGAGATGACGCGCGGCAAATCGGTCGGCAGTTTCTCAAACACCGTCGGCCGGCCCTCGGGGTCGCGGTGTGTGGTTACGCAACCGCGTTCTTTATGAAAACGCCATAACTTGGTGGTTTCAACGCCGGGCAGAGCCTGTCCGTCGACCTCGATGCGATCCTTTGGGCCGACATCTTTGGCTGGTGATTTGAGCGTTTCACCATTTACGGCAACGCGGCCGTCGGCGATCCACCGCTCGGCGTCGCGGCGCGAGCAAAGCCCCGCGCGCGCCATGGCTTTGGCAATCCGCATCGTCTCCGTGAGGGGCGATGGCGGCAGCATTGGTCGCGTCTGAACGCGAACCCCGGGTTGCGGTGGCGCGACTTCGAGCGCGGGGCGAGCCATCCGTTGAGCCGGTTTGGGGCGACGTCGCTCGTCACGCGGTTCCGGCGCACCGCCGGCTTCCGGATATCGGTAGCGCGTGCGTTCGGTCGGACCAGTGCGCTTTTTCGACATGACCGTTCGGGGCTCGCAATGGATGGGGCTTGGAGGATGGCAACGCATGCTGGCGACGCTGTGCCACGCGACACAGCACGACGTACCGGGCCTCGTTACTCCCTTGCGCCGCCTGATGAAACAGCCATTCGCCAACAAGGGTGAACCATGCCCATGCGCCGACACGACGCTTTTATTGCCTCCATGTTACTGATCCTTGCCATCGTGCTGACCCTGGCGCACGTCAGCGTGCACGCCAATTGAGCAACGGCATTGTGCCAGAGTTGAAATTTTCGTGCGACGGATATCAGCCCATCCAGTCGCGCATGTGCTTGGCGACCGTCTTCGGCTGTTCATTGATCACCCAATGGGTGCCATCGGGAATCCGGCGCACGGTCAGATCAGGCACGTATGCGTCCAACCCGTCGAGATTTGTGATCAGCAGGTGCGGATCTTTTTCGCCCCACACGACCAGAGTCGGCACGTTTACGATCGGGTTCGGGATGCCGGTTTCGAAACTGCGCGCGGTCTCACCCTGGGCCATGGGCGGGCCCATCCGGGCTGCGCGGTAGTAGTTCAACATGCCTGTGACGGCGCCCGGTTGCGCCCATGCCGTGAGGTATTCTTGCCGGTCCGCCTCGGTGAGGTGACCATCCTTGAGACCCGCCGTCAGACAGATGTCCTGCAACCCCTTAAAGTCATTTGCCATCAGCATCGCCTCGACCTTGGGCGACTGGAAATGGCGCGTGTACAGGCTGGCTTTTTGCTGCGCGGGATTTGTGTTGAGCTCGCGCTCGAAGATCGTTGGATGCGGCGAGTTGATGATGATCAGCCGCTCCAGCCACTCTGGCCGCTTGATCGCAAGTGACCAGGCGACACCACCGCCCCAGTCGTGCGCCACCAACGTAAACTTTTCGTAGCCGAGGTGTTTTGCCAGCGCGCCGAGATCCTCGATAAGAATGTTGATGTCATAGTCCTCAACCTTCGGCGGTTTGGAGGTCAGATTGTAGCCCCGCATATCGGGCGCAACCGCGAGGTGATCGCGCGCAAACTCAGGCAGCAACTGGCGCCAGCAGTACCAGAACTCTGGGAAACCATGGGCGAACAGCATCAGCTTGGCGCCCGGTTTGCCCGCATGCGCGTAATGCATGCGAATGCCGTTCACGTCAGCTGTGTCGTGGTGGATCACGGTCATGGGGGCCTCCGAACGGCGCGTTAGAACGGGCCGCATCGTATGTCGAATAGCAACGATGTGCCAGTGCGTCAGCGCGGGTTAAAACCTGAACAAAAAACAAACATCACGTCCGATCCAGAGACAGGATTGGTGCCCGCCTGTGGACAATCGAAGCCCCTAAAAACCAGCGCATTGCCGGCGCTTTTGCCCATGCTATAGCAACTGCGGGACGTGCACTTTTGAGCGCGTAAATACGTATGCGCCGCCGCAGTTTCTGCGCGCGCACATCGTCAGTAAAACGGACATTTGACCTTGGCCGATACCAAAGACCCGCCGCCACCCGCGTCGCCGCCGTCCTCAGGCGGCAAAGGCGGCGAGATCAGACCGATTTTAATCGGCGATGAAATGCGCAAGTCGTTCCTCGATTATGCCATGAGCGTGATCGTGTCGCGTGCGTTGCCGGATGTCCGTGACGGTCTCAAGCCGGTGCACCGACGCATTCTCTACGGCATGAATGAACTCGGGCTCGACTGGAACAAAAAGTACGTCAAGTCGGCGCGCGTTGTCGGCGAGGTGATGGGCAAGTACCACCCGCACGGCGACCTTGCGATCTACGACGCGCTCGTTCGTATGGCGCAGGATTGGTCGCTGCGCGTGCCGCTGATCGATGGGCAGGGCAACTTCGGCTCCATAGACGGCGATAGCCCTGCCGCCATGCGGTATACCGAAAGCCGCCTCGCCAAGATTGCCCAGTATCTGCTGGATGATCTCGACAAGGAAACGGTCGACTTTCAGGATAACTATGACGGCGCCGAGAGCGAGCCGACAGTGCTGCCCGCAAAGTTCCCTAACCTGCTGGTCAATGGCGCGGGTGGCATTGCCGTCGGCATGGCAACCAACATTCCACCACACAATCTCGGCGAGGTGATCGACGGCACCCTCGCCTTGATGGACAATCCTGAGATCACCATCGATGACCTGTGCGCCATTATTCCGGGGCCTGACTTTCCGACTGGTGCGCTGATGCTCGGTCGCGGCGGGGCCATGGCCGCCCATCATAAAGGCCGCGGCTCGATTATCATGCGCTCTAAAGCGCACGTCGAAGAGCTGCGCAAAGACCGCGAGGCGATTATCATCACGGAGATCCCGTACCAGGTCAACAAGCGCGACTTGATCGAGAAAATCGCGGCCAAGGTCAATGAGAAGGTTCTAGAAGGCATTTCAGATGTCTGGGATGAGAGCAACCGCGAAGGAATTCGCATCGTTATCGAACTGAAGCGCGGCGCGGTTGCCGACGTCGTGCTCAACCAGCTCTGGCGCCATTCCGACCTTCAGACGACGTTTGGCGCCAACATGATTGCGCTCAACGGCGGCAAGCCTGAGATGCTCAATCTTAAAGACATCCTGTCGGCCTTCGTGAATTTCCGCGAAGAGGTCGTCTCGCGTCGCATGAAATTCTTGCTGACCAAGGCGCGCAACCGGGCGCATACGCTGGTTGGCTTGGCGATCGCCGTTGCCAATATTGACGAGGTCATCAAGCTTATTCGCGGTGCCGCATCTCCGGCCGTTGCCAAGGAAGAGCTGATGGCGCGCAACTGGCCCGCCAAGGACGTGGCGCCGCTGGTTGAGTTGATCGCCGACCCGCGCCACAAGGTTTTGGAGGACGGCACCTACAAACTCTCGGATGCCAGGCGACGGCCATACTTGCGCTGACACTGTCTCGTTTGACGGCTCTTGGGCGTGATGAAATCGGCGCGGAATTGATGAAGATCGGCGAGGAAATCAAGGATTTTCTCGACATCTTGTCATCGCGGGTGCGGATCATGGACATCATCCGGACCGAACTGACGGATATCAAATCTGAATTTGCGACACCGCGAAAAACTGAAATTATCGACATCGACGGCGACCTGGAAGATGAAGACCTGATCCAGCGCGAAGATTGCGTCGTCACGGTTTCATTGCGTGGCTACATCAAGCGCGTGCCGCTCTCGACGTATCGCGCCCAGCGCCGTGGCGGCAAAGGTCGTTCGGGCATGTCGACAAAGGACGAGGACGTGGTCACGCAGATTTTCATCGCGTCGACGCATACGCCTGTGTTGTTCTTC
>JANNXS010000236.1:0-19036 GCA_031409695.1 Hyphomicrobiaceae bacterium | reverse complement strand
AACCCAGGCCCGCCTGACGACAAAACTGTCGACGCCCGTCCAGATCGGCGAAACGTGGTGGCATTGGCGCGTTGCCCATCGGGCCATCCGCGCACAGGCATCAGACTACATCATGCCAGACATTCTGCGGATTGGCGGCGTCACCGGCTGGATGCGCGTTGCCCAGGCGGCATCGGTCGCTGGCATTCCCATGTCGTCGCATCTCTCACCAGAGTTTTCAGCCCATGTGCTTGCAGCCACGCCAACCCGTGGCTGGCTTGAGTTCATGGATTGGGGGCAGGAACTGCTAGAGCATCCCGTCATCCCCGACAAAGGCATCGCGCGGCCTGGCGAAAAACCGGGCGCCGGCATGGATTTCCGCGAGTCGATCCTGGCAAAGCACCTGATCAACTGACCCGCTTTACCGCCTGATTTGGCCCAGCTGATTTGGCCCAGCCGACTTGCCCCAGCCGACTTGCCCCGACAGGCTGGCCTCGGCTATGTCCAACGCGTGCGAGCCACGAACGCCTTGAAAGCAATGACATGTCAGATAGCGACACCCCTCCCGACCGCCTGTCCGTCGATCCGGTCAGCCCGTACTACAACGAGGCGTTGTTGAAGCGTGGTATTGGCATCCGCTTTAAGGGGGTCGAGAAGACCAACGTCGAGGAGTATTGCGTGTCCGAAAACTGGGTCCGCATCATCGCCGGCACAGCCAAGAACCGTGCCGGCAAGCCCATGCTGTTGAAGCTGACCGGGACCGTTGAAGCCTATTTCGCGGACATCGTGGCAAAGCCGCCACACTAATGATGCCCCCATCCCGCAGCGGCACCCGCCTGTTTCAGGCGCCCGTTGCAGCTTCGCGCGTCCGTGCCTCAGTTTGTGTTTTAACGCCGTTCGCCATGGGCACCGATATTCGCGGATATGACCTCAGCCAATGCGGATGCTTGTCCCCGGACCAATGTGGCGCAACACGCGGCGCAGGTCCTGCTCCCGCAACGCGATGCATCCCTCCGTCGGCTGGAAACCTTCGCGGACCAGATGTATAAAAATGGCACTGCCCATGCCGCGCCGCCGCGGCACGTCGTTGTGCCCAAGCACCACAATGATGTCGTAGAGATTGTCGGCCCGCCACAGGCGTTCAGCACTGGCGGCATAGGGATGGCTCACTGCACGATTGTAGTTGCGATCACCGGCTGCGTCGCACCAGCCATCGCCAGGCCGAAGCTGGCGGATGGGTAGCCCGGTCCTCGGGCGCGGCCCCTTATCAGCGCGGTAGTATATGAACCGCACCGGCCAAAGACCACGCGGGCTTGTGCCATCGCCTTCACGCTTGATGGCCCGGCTGCCACCTTTGCCCAGCGCACAGGGGAAATGGGCCGTACCGAGTGCCAGGATACCCCGCGGCGCTGCGGCTGAGCGGGCGTACACGCGCAGCGTCCGCATCTTGGTCAAATTCACCGATCACATATCCTTTTGTTGTCACAGAACAAGTGTTACGCTCAAGGTCGAGATCAACGGCGAGCCGCACCCTTTTCTAGGACAGCCAGCATGAGCAACGTACGCTCTATTCTTCTGGTTGATGACGACGACGACCTCCGTGAAAGTCTTCGCGACCAGCTTGCATTGTATGATGAGTTCCAGATTTTCACGGCTGCAACGGCGGCAAAGGGCGTGGAAGCGGCCAAGAAGGAACGCTTGGATCTGGTCCTCTTCGATGTCGTGCTTCCGGATATGGACGGCCGGGAAGCAGTCAAGTTGCTGCGCAAAGGTGGCTTCAAGGCGCCTGTGATCATGTTGACCGCCAACGACAGCGAGGCAGACATGATCCTCGGCCTTGACTCAGGCGCCAACGATTATGTCACCAAACCGTTCAAGTTTGCCGTTCTGTTGGCCCGCATTCGGGCTCAGCTGCGCCAGCATGAACAAAGCGAAGATGCGGTCTTTACCATAGGCCCCTATGCTTTCAAACCTGCCGCCAAACTGCTGCAGGCGCAAGACGGGACCAAGGTGCGGCTGACGGAGAAGGAAACCTCAATTCTGAAGTACCTCTATCGCGCCGGCGAAAAGGTCGTGACGCGGGAAGTGCTCCTGGCCGAAGTCTGGGGGTACAACGCTGGCGTGACCACCCACACACTTGAGACGCACATCTATCGCTTGCGCCAGAAAATCGAGCTGGACCCAGCCAAGGCCGAGCTGCTGGTCACAGAGGCGGGTGGCTATAAACTGGTGCCTTAAGCGACACCCGAGCACTTGGCACCCCAAAACTTGGCACCCCAACACTTGGCACTCCAACACTTGGCACCATGACACCCACTCTTACCGTCTCCAACCTTGCCACCCACTTTTTCACGAAGGCAGGTGTCGTGCGCGCCGTCGACGGCGTCTCGTTCGACGTGGCGCCAGGTGAGGTGTTGGGCCTGGTCGGCGAATCCGGTTCAGGCAAATCCATCACCGGTTTTTCAATCCTAGGGCTCGTCGACACCCCCGGGCGCATCGTGTCGGGATCGATCCAGTTTCAAGGCGAGGAATTAACCACAGCCGCGCCGGATCGGCTGCAAGCCTTGCGTGGCAACCGCATCGCGATGATCTTCCAGGATCCGATGATGACGCTCAACCCGGTTCTGCGCATCGACACGCAGATGGTTGAGACGGTGCTGGCACACCAAGCCGTATCGAGGAAACAAGCGCTCACCATCGCGCGCGATGCGCTCGTCATGACCGGCATCGCATCGCCCGAGAGCCGACTGCAGGCCTATCCGCACGAGCTTTCGGGCGGCATGCGCCAACGCGTTTCGATCGCCATTGCGTTTCTCAACAAGCCCGATCTGATCATTGCCGATGAACCCACCACTGCGCTCGATGTGACGATCCAGGCGCAAATCTTGGCCGAGGCACAGCGGCTCGCCCGCGAAACCAACACGGCGTTGATCTGGATTACCCACGACCTTGCGGTTGTCTCAGCGCTGGCCGACCGGCTGGCGGTGATGTACGCCGGTCGCATCGTCGAGATCGGGCCGACCGACGCCATCATATCGAATCCGCTGCACCCCTACACCCAGGGCCTCATTAGGTCCGTGCCGAGCCACAACAAGCGCGGCGAGCGCCTTGTGCAAATCCCGGGCATGACGCCGTCCCTCCTCGCCCTGCCCCCAGGCTGTGCGTTCCAAGCTCGCTGCAGCTTTGCGTTAGACGACTGCCGCGCGCCACAAACACTGATGGCACACGCGGGGGCACGCCACGTGCGTTGCGGCCGTGCGCCCATCTGAGTACCAGCCACAGGGACTTGAGCCGCAAACCTAACTTGGCCGGGCATTGAGACTTGAACCGTCGCACCATAGTTCAAACCACGTCGCCCCATTCTCGCCACGCCCGCACGCTCAACTGTTGGCTTGCAATGTGTGGCGGCCGTTGTGGTGGTCATCTCCCCGGTCACTCCCCGGTTCGGCCTGTGGCCGCCCGCATTGCGTGAGTTCCAAATGGATCTGGTTGCTTATGCGCGCGTTGGCAGTTCCTGTTGCATTGAGCGGGCTCGCTGCAGTGAGCACGCTCGTCGCCATGCACATCGCGTCGGCGCACCCTGCCCTCGTGCATATTGCCCCTGTGTCTTTTTCCCCAGTGTCTTTTGCCCCAGTGTCTTTTGCTCTGGTGAACAAGGCCGCGGCCGCCGCGCCGCCCCCACGTCGTGCGCTGGTCGAGACGCCGCCACAGACGCAATTCCCGTCGCCTGAGATGATCGCACGCTGGATCAACGGCTATCGCGCCAAACCCGAGCCGGACAAATTGCCATCGGCCGTCAAGGCCATGAGCGCCTATGGCATGTTCAAGGACACCGAGACGTCAGGGCTCTACATCGGCTTCATGGCCGGTGTGATCGCGACGGAAGGCGCCAAGGCCGACGCGATGCTCGCCCGCATGTTCCCGTTGCCACCAGAGGATCATGTCGCCATCATCAAGGCCGTCGCCTATTCGGGACTGGCCAATTGGAAGGCATCGCTAAAAGGTATCGCTGAGCGGATGCCAGCGCGCGCGACCGTTGTCGACCGGTACATAACCGACAAACTACCATCTCTTGCCGATCTGCCGCTCGATGCCGGAGCAGCCCCGCTCGATGTGCTGTGGGGCGTCTATTTTGCCACGGGCAGCCATGAGCCGGTGTTACGCATCATATCGATCTTGCACTGGTCGAAGACTGCGGCCAACGTTGACCGCCTCACCATCGGCTCCATGGCCCGATGGACGTTGGCGCAAAATGCCAGCCGCGACATGGAACTGCTCGGCCTACTTAAGCGGACGCTGGCCGCCGAGCCGAAAGCCAGCGCAATTTTGTTACGTGAAATTGTCGATGCCGCCGAAATCGGCGAAGTCTCGAAAATCCGCAAAGATGCCATCACCTCGATCGAAACCATGAAGGTGAAAGGCTCGAAAAACCTACAGGATTACAACTGGTGGAGCCAAGCCGGACAAACCGTGCTCGCCCTCGGCTGCGTCACGGCAAGCGCTCTCGGCCAAGCGCAAATCGGCGTGCCCTGCGTGATCGGCGGCGCTCTCTCTGGCGTGGCTGCAAAGGCGTTTCAGCCCAAGGATTGAAGGGCTCATAAAAATCGAGAGGGCCGACGTCTTGCGACGACGACCCTCTCCCCCGCTCAACCGCACCACCGCTCCCCAAAGCCCTCTGGGCAACAGCGGGCATATCTCGCGGCACGCCTCCGCGCCGCGAATATCGGTAACACCGCCGATGCGGTGGTCAGCGCCCGATCTGCTTCTTGAGCTCTTCAAGCTCGTCGCGCAGGCGGGTATTGCCCTCAAGTTCACGATCGATCTTGCGGATCGCGTGAAGAACAGTTGTATGGTCACGGTCGCCGAAACGACGGCCAATCTCTGGCAGCGACCGAGAGGTCATCTGCTTGGCCAAATACATGCCGATCTGGCGCGGCCAAACCACCGAACGGTGACGACGCTGGGACAGGATATCCTGCTTCGAGACCGCGAAGTGCCGTGACACGGCCTTCAGGATGTCTTCGATCTTAACCCGGCGCGGTTCAACACCGGACAAAAGATCGCGGATGATGCTTTCGGCCGCGTCCGGCGTGATCGACGACCGGGCCAACTGCCACGTGGCATAGAGGCGATTGATCGCGCCCTCCAGCTCGCGGCCGTTTTCGGTCAACTTCTCAGCCAGCAGTTCAAGGACCGCGCGCGGCACATCAAACAACGGGTCCGCATTGCGCTTGTCGGCGACACGCTTTTCAAGAATCCGCAGGCGCAGTTCCTCATCAAGCGCCTGGATCTCCGACACGAGCCCACGCGAGAGACGCGAACGCATGCGATCGTTCAGGCGCTCAATTTGTGCCGGTGGACGCGCCGAGGCCACGACCACTTGTCGACCACCGTCGATCAGCGCGTTGACGATGTGTTCGAACTCCTGCTCCGTCTTGTCACCCTGCATGTACTCAAAGTCGTCGATCAGCAGGATATCGATGTGGCGGAACTTGTCCTTGAAGGCCATGGCCTGTTCAGACTTAATGGCGTCGACGAACTGAAACCGGAAACGCTCAGCGGTCAGGTAAAGGACCTTGGCCTGCGGCACCCGGCGCTGCACTTCCCACGCGATGGCATGCAGAAGATGGCTTTTACCAAGGCCGACGTTGGCGTGCAGAAACAGCGGATTAAAGCCGCGTGCCTCTTCAAACACGGTTTCAGCCACTTGAACCGCGGCCGCATGCGCCATTCGGTTCGACGGACCAATCAAAAAGTTGTCGAACGTGCAGCGCGGATCAAGCGGTGAGCCTTCAAAGCCGCCCGCCTGGGAGCGCACCATGTTCGGCGTCGACAGAGGACGTAGCCCTCCGGCCGACATTGACGCATCGGCGTGGCCGCCGGAAGTGTCGGTACGCGTGGTCAGTGTCGCTTCGGGTGCGCTTCGCTGCGGCGCCATCGGCACTCGGAGCGCGATCTCAAGTTTTGCAATCGCGCCAAGCTCGCGACTGGCACACTGCATGACAACGTCTGAGAAGTGCTGTTGAAACCACTTTTTCAAGAACTGCGTCGGCACCGATACATGCAAGGTGGTGTCGCGACGCTCGACGAATTCAAGGCTTTTAAACCAGCTCGAATAGGTATCCTCGCCCAGCCGTCCGCGCAGCATATCCCGGATTTTTTGGATCTGTTCGCTGGTCGGGAAAACAGACCCGGCCTCCGCGCCGGCAAGCGCCAACGATGAGTCGACTATCGCAGGTTTGGTCATGGTACCCCCTTCAACTCTTATGAATCAACCGTCTGACGGCGCGCATGGCCTCGCTGATCGGAAAAGCCCTCTTCCGACAGCGATACGCGCAATCAGGTGGCGGCCGGGCAAGTGCTCCCCGACCACACCGAAACTCGTACTCTGAGACGTGTCACATTGAGGCCGGCCGCATTAAAACCGGCTGCATTGACGCCACCGCGCTGGCCACCAGGCACTGGCTGGCGGAAACAGTCCCGTTAGCTCTGGACCCAAGGTAACTTCCGGGCTTTCCAGCCTTCGGCCTGCCCCCTGTGTCGTCCAGCATTTAGCGCGCCCTCAAAGCCATGGGTCACGTTCGTGCAGCGCGTGTAGCCAGCGCTGGTCATTGCCCGGGCCGCTGACATGGAGCGGACACCGGAACGGCACAGGAAAAACAACGCGGTGTCTTTTCCCGCACCAGCCTGCTCCAACAGATCGGAGAGGGTTTTCGTAAATTCTGGATCCACCGATGAGGTGGGATAGTGTTGCCATTCGAGCAGGACTGGTTGCTTGCCGATGGACGACAAATCAGGCAGTCCGACGAACGACCACTCGGCTTTCGTGCGGACGTCGATCAGGACGCTCGCCGGGTCAGAAGCCAACCGCTGCCACGTCTCCTCGACAGAGACATCTGCAACAGAGCTTCCATCGGGGGGAACCGTTGGCACGCTCAATCACCATTTCTTAGGGACGACCACCGTCGTCCGATCAAGAGGTCCGGCATAGCCGAACGTTACATGCAGTCCATAGCCGGGCTTCAGCGCCTAGAGCGCAATCCCGACCTCACGGCTTGGTTGAGCCGGTCGTACTTGCCCGGACGAACACGCATCCACAGGGCATACACAACGAAACCGTCCTTTGACGTTTGCTATAGCCAAGTTGCTATAGGCCCGTGTCAGTCACAGGCCAGCTTCAGTCACAGGCCAGTGTCAGTCACAGGCCAGCTTCAGTGCGCCGCCGATGAACGTCGTTAGGACAACCCATCAAAGTCGCCTTTCGACGAAGGTGGTTAAATCACGATGACGGACCGATGACAATCACCTCCGGCGCGAACCGCCAGTTGACTCAAATTGGGTTCTCAAAATCCCCGTTTACCGACCGCCGAACTGAACCTTGGCCAATCAAAAAATCCCAATGTTTTGAAGCTCAATCCACAGCTGACAGTGGAACAAAGCAGAATATGTGTGAACTGGGGGAAACTCTTCCTCGATGTCGATTATTTGCTTGCGCCGCAGGGTTGACCAAAGGTGTGTAGGCCAGCCGACAATCACAACCCCGCACTGCTGCAGGGCAAAGTCGTGTGCCAAAACATGACATTGCGGGAGCACTGAGACCATTCTACGAAGGTCTCGCTCGGACACCTCAGCTGCGCATCCGCGTCCGATTTGTCACAATTTCTGGGATGGGCCAAAGTTTTAATTTATCAGCGTTCAATTGGCCGCTCTAGGTCAATTTTGAGGGCCGACACCTGTTGGTCAAAAATAAGGCACGCCTCGCTAAATCGCTTAATATATTGATATCATGAGAGTTTAATGTGCGAAATTTGGAATAGTTCTTCGCAATCCCTAGCTGCAAATATTCAGTAACGCAATTTGATAACACGACCGGGGTGTTGGCCAGGGTGTCGAGACGAATTTTGGCGGCGGCAGATACTCCACAACGCCATGCGTTGTCCCCAGGCGGCTCGGAGCCGAGGAAACCCGGGATCAGGCCTCTGACTGCAGTCTGAGGGCTGCCGGCCTTTGGTCATGCGTCGGCACGTGCGACAGGTGTCAACGCGAACGCCCGGCCGGCCGCTTCGAATGCGCGTCTGGAGAGCGCCGCAGGTGCCAGCGGCTCGTCGATCAAGCCGCTCTCAGCCTACGGCTGGCCGAGGCCAGGTTCAACCAAGACCAACCATGGCCCGAAGATGCCGAGCACTGTCATATGCCTGCGAATTGGCTGTTATGGAGCCAACGCTTGGGTCGGCGGAGGGCCGTCGGCCTCGTCGCGTGCGCCGGAGCTATCGTTGATGCCGTCTCGACCATAGATGTCCGGCCGAAACAGGATGCGTCCGTCCGATGGCTCGGCCCAGGCGGTGATGTAGGTAAAGTACACCGGCACCTGGCGCAGCAGCGTCAAGTCGATGGCGTTGCCACTCTCGACGACTTGGTCCGCGCGGCCGGGCTTGTCCCAACCGGCTTCATAGCGTGCAATCCAATCGACGAGCTTGGGCACGTCCTGCACGCGCACACATCCAGCCGACAGGGCGCGTGTGCGGGTGCCGAAGAACTGTTTCATGGGCGTGTCGTGCATATAGACACCCTCGGAATTGGGCATGTCGATGCGCATCAGGCCCAGCGCGTTCTGCGGGCCTGGATCCTGGCGGAACTTGATGTCGACCGACGACGCCGTGTTCCAGTCGATGGTCTGCGGGTCGATTTCGGGGCCGTTGAAATTTCCCTTCACGACACGGATTTTTTCCTTGGCGAGATACTCGGGCTCTTTACGCAGGCGCGGGATTAGGTCGAGCGTCGCGACACTGTCAGGCACGCGCCAATAGGGAAAAAAGTTGATGGCGCGGATGCTGGCCTTCACAATTGGCGTCGCCCGCTCGGGCTTACCGTTGATGGTGCGATGGCGTTGCTGCACCTCGCCTTTTTCCACGGCCTCAAGTTGGAAAGCCGCAGCGTTGACAAGGATGTAGCGATCCTCGGGGCGGAGCGCGAGCAGATCGCGCACGCGCTGCAGATTGAGTTTCAATTGAGCGATCCGCGTCTGCACGGGGATGTTCATGGCAGCGAGCGTTGCCCGGTCGATCCGACCGGAAACGCGCAAGCCGTGATTCTCCTGGAACCGACGCACGGCTGAGTCCAGCTGCTCGTCGAAGACGAAACTGTTCGACAGACCACCACCATTGCGGCCGCCAAGCTCGCCCGTCGCCAACAGGCGCCGGCGCACAATCGGGATACGGTCGTCGTCATCTTCCGGGCGTATCATCTTACTGCCGGGGATCAGCGGCCAACCGCCCTTTGCCGCGATCTGCTCAAAGCGGCCAATAGCTTTGCCGATGGCGTCAACCATCTCTTCCGATCGCCATGGCGTTGCGTCCGGGCGCAGATCGTTCAAAACCTCAGCCTTATTCCGCCGATCGGACGCCGATTGGGCCGGTGGCGATGCATTGCCGAAGATCTTCTCAAGCCAACTCTCGGGCGCTTGCGCTTGCGCGGCCTGTGCGGCGCCAACCGCGGCGACGCTAAGAGCAATCCGGCCGAGAACACCACGACGGGACACTTGGATAGCCGACCTTTGGGCTGACACGCCGTGGCCGGAGGACGATTTGCTCATGTCACCTGCTCTAGCACGATCTCGCCCACAGTACCGTTCGGCGGCACCCTCCCCCAGGGCAGTGTGAACGGACGAATACACTGATTGGTCCAACGGCACTACCCTCGTCGACGACGGGGTGCCCTTCAATCAGGTCCGAGTTGTGGCAGAACGATCGGCAATCGTAACCGACCCCCCGTGACTCGTCCAACGTTCGTCTCACCCGCGACTTTGAGGCAACGCCTTAATCATGTGCGTGATCCGGCGATCCGGAAGCTGTTCCTCACGCTCGATTTGGTAGCCATGGTGATGATACCATCGGATGAGCCCGTGCAGGACTGCGCCCGTGTAAAGCCGCATTGTTGCCCGGCCGAGCTGCCTCGCGCGGACTTCGGCGGCGTCGAGCATAATGTGGCCGAGGCCTTGTTTTTGAGCCTCAGGCGTCGCCGCAATCGACCAGATCAGCATGTCTTCCAGCCGTGGCTCAAGGATGAGCACACCCCTCAATTGATCCCGCTCTTCAGCCAGCCACACCTCCATGGTGCGGAAAATCTCGGTATAGTCGACCTTCAACGGCAGCGGCTCAACGCCAAGTAGTTGGCGGTTGCGCGCGTATGCCGCACGCTGCAGTGCCTCAACAGCCGCATGGTCCGTCTCCGTCGCAAGGCGGAACGTGATGGGTGCAGGTGCGCGGGTGGGGGCAAGTATCATGCTGACAACATAGCAGGTCCACGATCGCCGCCAAACCTCACGACCCAGCCGCCAACGCCGCGCGCAGCGCCGCCAGATCGGCTGGCAGTTCACTACGAAACATCAGCACCTTACCGCTACGTGGGTGCTCAAAGCCAAGTTCGGCTGCGTGCAGCGCTTGACGGCCAAGGGCGGTGAGGGCGGCCGCGGTCGACTCCGACAATTTGCGTGCGCTCGCTGCATGGCTCGAGCCGTAGGTGGCGTCGCCCATCACGGGATGGCCGGCATGGGCCATGTGCACGCGAATTTGATGGGTGCGTCCGGTCTCAAGGGTCAGGCGCAGCAGGCTTGCCAGTGGCCGCCCTTTCTGGTCGATCAGATAGCGCTCGACCGTCTCAAAGTGGGTAACGGCATGTCGACCACTCTCTTCGCGCACGACGACGATGCGGGTGCGTTGATGTTTGCTCCGAGCCAGCGCCGCGTTGACACTGCCAGACGGCCGCTGTGGCGTACCCCAGACCAGCGCCAGGTACCCCCGCACGAGGCGGCCGTCGGCGCCATGGGCCTGGAACTGAGCCGAGAGGCTCTGATGCGCCGCATCTGTCTTGGCGACCACGAGCAGGCCGCTCGTGTCCTTGTCGAGCCGGTGCACGATGCCCGGACGCTTAACGCCGCCGATCCCAGACAGTGAATCTCCACAGTGGGAAATCAACGCGTTAACCAGCGTGCCCGTCTCGTGGCCGGCCGCGGGGTGCACGACAAGTCCCGCGGGCTTGTCGATAACGATCACATCGCGGTCTTCATACACGACAACCAGCGGGATATCCTCGCCGAGCGGGATGGCGGGCTTTGGGGCCCCAAGTTCAAGCCGGTAAATCTCGCCAGCTTTGACACTGTCACTCACGTCAACCGCTGCGGCCGTACCAACGCGCAAGACAACACCGGCCTTGATCAACGTCTGCAAGCGCGCACGCGACAACACCTCAGCCCCCTCTGGCGGGGCGCTTGCGGCTTTCAATGCGAGAATACGATCAAGCCGCTCCCCCGCATCCTCGGGCAGGATCGTCACATCCCACTGGATGGCATTTCCGCTCATAGCGCGCTAAACCGCCGTTATAGGAACTTTGGCAAAAACCTAGAAGATCGATCGATGGCCGACGCAGACGCACCGCATCCCCCACAGGGTGCGATCCTCAATGACGAACAGATCCGCAAACTGCGCATCGGTGTCGTCGTCATGAGTGTCATACTCGTCGCAGGTATCATAACACTCATCGGCCGTATCATCTATCTCGCGAACCGGGGCGAGGGGCAAGCGACACCGGGGGCTGTCACACCGCCGCGCGCGGTGCTTGCGGCCGAAACGCGCCTGGTGCTGCCCAGTGGCGCGACGCTCAAGTCAACGACGCTCACCGGCGACCGCCTCGTGACACAATACACGAGCCCGACGGGCGATGGCCTCATGATCCTCGATCTCGTCACCGGCAAGACGCTCAGCCACGTGCGCATCCAGGCCGCGCCTTGAAAAGGGTTGTACTGATGGTCAATAAATATGACCTCTGGTATGAGGCCACCAAGGCACCGCAAGGCACTAAGCTCAACGTTCATATACGGCACGAGATCCATGCGTTCTGCCCTTTGCACACTTCTTACTTGCTGTACCGTCGCGGCGGCCGCAGGGGCCAACCCGTCGCGCGCCGCAGCCCAGGCGGCTTGCAAACCTATCACCCACGAGGGCGCAGGTTTTACAGTCTGCGCCGTGGACCTTCGGTCACAAACCACGCGTCTGTTCTGGAGGCGTCCGGATGGGCAGGATTTTAGCTATTTGAGCAAGTTGCCAGACATCGACCCGGCAACCGGGCGTAGACTCCAGTTTGCCATGAACGCCGGCATGTATCACCCGGACTATCGCCCGGTCGGGTTGTACATCGAAGGCCGCCGCGAACTCGCCAAAGCCAGCACGGCGCGAGGCCCGGGCAACTTTCACATGAAACCGAACGGTATCTTCTACATTGCCGGGAATAACGCCGGGGTGATGGAGGCCGGAGTCTTGGAGACGGGCGCCTACTTGAAGCAAAAGGTACAGGCCGACATGGCCACCCAATCGGGCCCGATGCTGGTCATAGATGGAAAACTGCACCCGCGCTTCACGCCCCAGGGCGAGAGCCGCAAAGGCCGTAACGGCGTCGGCGTGCGCGACGCAAGCACGCTGTTTTTTGCGATCTCGGAGGAGGACGTCTCGTTTGGCACCTTCGCCCGCCTGTTTCGCGACGTGCTGAAATGTCCGAATGCTCTGTTTCTTGACGGTGGCAGTGTGCCGACCTTGTACATTCCGGGGGGCGTGCGCGGCGGCAACTTCCTGCCGCTCGGGCCGATGGTTGGCGTTTATGGGAAGTGAGAGGTGAACTGACCATGCCCCCTCAAGCCGCTGTTGCAAACCCCGCTGTGACCATTGATGAGGCGTCCGAAACGGACGTTGAAGCGATTACGGCGGTCCAGGCCATCCTGCGCACCTACAACGAGGAACATGCCGGGCCGCGCAATTTCGAGGCGTTATACCTTTACGCCCGCGAAGCTGACGGCCAGGTCGTCGGTGGCCTCATTGGCGAAACCGGGCGCGACTGGTGCTACATCGACACGCTCGCCATCGCACCGGTATTGCGCGGCCAAGACCTCGGCCGAAAATTGCTCGCTAAAGCCGAGACCATCGCCCGCGCGCGCGGCTGCATCGGCGTCTTTCTGAACTCGTTCAGCTTCCAGGCACCCGAGTTCTACAAACGCCAAGGCTACACCGAGTTTGGCCGCATGGACGATTTTCCGCGCGGACATCAAAACATCTGGTTGCTCAAGCGCCTGTAGAGCATTTTCCGACGAAGTGGCCTTCCGGTTCGTCGGCGAAAATGCGACCAAGCAACCAGTTAGTGCTCGCTCCGATGGATCGGAACGTGCTCTTGCCCGCAGTCGTCCGACGCAAAACATGCGACGGATCAGGCCAGGGCGGCCTTCAGGGCAGCTGAGGCGTCCCGCGTTGCAGTGTTGGCGGTTTCGACCATTTTGCCCATGCCGATGAAACCATGGATCATTCCGGCATAGTGTTTGCGGGTGACCGCAACGCCGGCCTTTTCGAGCACATCGGCGTAGGCGATGCCCTCGTCCATCAACACGTCATATCCGGCGGTCATGATGATCGCCGGCGGCAGGCCCGCGTGGCTTGCGGCACGCAATGGCGACAACCGCCAATCGCTGCGCACATCGGCAGCACCGGCATAGTGGTCATAAAACCAGACCATGGCCCGATCCGTGAGCGGCAAGACTTCAGCATTGCGCGTGGTCGATGGCCACTTTTGGACGGCATCGACAGCCGGATAAATCAACAGCTGAAACCGTAACGGCACCTCGCCGCGCAGTGCCAACGCGACAACCGCTGCCAGATTGCCACCGGCGCTATCGCCGCCAACGGCCAGCCGCGATGCGTCAAGCTCAAGCGAGACAGCATGGGCCGAAATCCAGCGCGCGGCCGCGATCGCATCGTCGACGGCCGCGGGGAAGCGATGTTCCGGCGCCAAACGATAATCGACCGAGATCACGGCTTCACCGCTCTGGTTGGCGAGGTCTCGACACAGCACGTCGTGGGACTCAAGATCGCCAATGACCCAGCCACCGCCGTGATAGTAAATCAGCGCGCCGGTCTCGCCAGATCGATTGGGAGACTTTGGTCGGTACAGACGCAGCGGGATTGGTCCGGCTGGTCCTGGACAGGTTATGTTTTTGAGCGCGCCAACATCGGGCGCATCCGGCTGCAAAAAAGGCCGGCTGCGGCGCATCCCCTCACGGGCTTCCACCGGCGTTTGCAACTCCAAAGGTGGACGCTTGGCAGCTGTATACAGCGCATGCACTTGCAGACATCCAGGATCGAGCGGCGTGGTGGACATGGTGGGCCTCGCAAACGGGTTCGGCTGCAGCGTAGTATGCCGGTCACGTTTTCGCCAAGAGCGCGTCAGCGCAGGCCTGGTCAGCAGCACCATGAAATCAAATGACCTCAGATGCACTTGAAGTAATCGAACGGCTCCCGGCAAGCCGTACAGCGCCACTGCGCCTTGCACGCCGTCGAACCGAACTCTGACAGTCGCTCCGTTGCAGTCGAGCTGCAGCGCGGGCACGCGACAACGTCGGTCTCAAACATCAGCGCACCCTTGCCGCGGCGCTTTCCGGGCGGGGCAATCCCATAGGCGTGTAGTTTTTCGCACCCCTGTGGCGTGATGTCGTCCGTGCTCCAGGCCGGGCTCAAGACACGTTCGATGCGCACATCGTGAAAACCGGCGTCGCGTAAGGCCGCCTCGGTGGCAAGTTCGATGGCAAGAACTGCGGGGCAGCCGAGATAGGTTGGCGACAGCGCCACCACAATCGTCGGACCTTCGCCGCGCACATCGCGCAGCACACCGAGATCCGCGATGTTCAGGACGGGTATTTCAGGGTCGAGCACGTCCGCTGCGATGGCGCGCGCGCGTTTGAGGTCATCGACGGTTGGGGCGGACGGCATGGCTGGCGACGGCTTGCTCAAAGGGTCTTTGAAACGGCATCGTGTTTCGACGGTACCACATGCCTGCGCGCCCTTATAGCAAGCCGAGCGTCGCCAATTCCTTGCGCAGCTTCGCCGGCATCTCAGCGGTTTCGTCGCGGCCGCCACGCTCAGATAAATCAGCTGGAGCCGCATCCGCTGTGAGGTAGCGCCAGCCCTGAAATGGACGCCGCGGCACGGGCCTGACCGGCACCAGCTCGGGCGCGAGTATCAGCAAACAACACGGGGACCCGTCCTCTTTCTGTCCCTCATCAAAGCCAAGCAGGTGTTGGCGGGCTTGGATGATGCCTTTGATCACCCAATACATCGACCCGCCATCGAGAAGCTCTGGTTTGCGTTTGGGGGTCTGAAAGGTCGTGTGCCAGAGACGGGGTGTCTTGACACCGCGGGCTAACTGCATGCGCACGCGACCCGCCTGCCAATGGGCGAGATCCTCGATCGTTTCCGTGCCGACGGAGAGTTTGACCATATGCAGCGGCATTGCGGGGCTCTCACGTGAAGGCGTCATAGAACGACAACGCTTGCCAAATTTCTATAGCGCCTGCCCTGGTCGGTTGCGATCTGCGCCGTCGCCGCGGCTGTGCAAAAGTGACGGGCCGCATCTCGGACCCAGATCGCCGGCCCGATTGCCTGCTCGCGCAGAACTCTTGTTGCCCATCCAGAAAACCTGTGGTGGGTTGAAAGGCTTGGCAAGTAGGAAAAAGTGCCGGGCCCGGTCGTTGACCGCTTGGCCCGGCATCAAGGCAAAACCTATCCAGAAGAATAGGCCGAAGGCGTCAATGGGAGGGAACAGCCTTCGTTACTGTCCGTCACAGCACATAGAGTGGACGCCGATTGTGCGACGCAAACAACCCGCCGCCGCGCATGCGAGATGTGCGTTTCGGACATGCCCCGCCACTGAGGCATCCCAAGTCGTATCCTGGGACATTGAGTCCGTCGTTGAAAAATCAGCTTAGTCCCGATGCGACAGGCCAGATGCGACAGTCCGGGCACGACAATCCAGATCTGGATATTGCGCTGAGTGAGATGATCCGCCCCTTCCCCACGTCGCTGTGCCCCTGCTACGCTCTATCCACACGGCCGCGGGCCGGTACGTCAAACGATGTAGGGATTTATCCATGTCGCCACTGTCACGTCTCACGCAATCACGCCTCTCAAGGCTCGGGCTGACGGTAGTGTTCGTCACAGTCGGCGCAATCAGTGCTTATGCCCAAACGCTGACCCTTGGCACGCGCAGTGGGCCGGATTCGATCGATCCGCATTTCACGGCCTCCGGCACACATGCCGAAGCACTCAAGCATGTCTTCGATACCCTCGTGTGGTCGGGCGATGGTCTTGAGCTTGAGCCACGGCTCGCTCTGTCTTGGAAAGCCATTGATCCAACCACGTGGGAATTCAAACTTCGGCCCGGCGTGAAGTTTCATGACGGTTCTGATTTCTCAGCCGCCGATGTGAAATTCTCCATTGAGCGCATCCCGACACTTGCCGGCCCAAACCCGACCACAATCTATGTGCGACGCGTGAAAGAGGCGAAAATCATCGATGCCCTGACGTTGCATGTCATCACCGACGGCCCGGCACCCGTGCTACCGAACGACTTCATCCGCCTCTTTATCGTGTCTTCAAAGGCGGCGGCTGGCCTGACCAAAGACACAGCCAATGAAGCCTTCAACAGCGGCAAAGCCGCCATCGGCACAGGGCCTTACAAATACGTGTCATGGACGCCGAAAGGCGATCTCGTCCTCGACCGCAACGATACCTATTGGGGCCCGAAAGAGCCGTGGGCGCGCCATGTGCGCAAGGAAATTCCGAACGACGCGTCGCGCGTGGCGCAACTGAAGGCTGGCCAAGTCGATATCATCACACGTGTGCCAGCGACCGACGTTGCGACACTCAAAGCCGATAGCAAGCTTGCAGTTCAGACGATCGATACCGTCTACGTGTTCAATCTCGAACTGGAGATGCGCGACACACCGCCAGCCGGCCAGATGACCAACAAGGACGGCTCGCCCTTGACCAAGAACCCACTGGCCGACCCGCGGGTGCGGGAAGCCATCGACCTCGGCATCGACCGCAAAGTGCTCGCCGAGATCGCCATGGAAGGCCTCGGCAAGCCGGTCAACCAACTGGTGACGCCGTCGATCTTTGGCTTCAACAAAGCCCTCCCCGAGCGCAAATATGATGTCGCCGCAGCCAAGAAACTGCTCGCCGATGCAGGCTTTCCAAATGGCTTTACCGTACAGTTCTCGTTCACCAGCGATCGGCTGCCGGGCGACCGGCAAGTGGGCACGTCAATTGCCCAGATGCTGGCCGTGATCGGCCTTGACGTGAAGGCCAACGCACAGCCCGCGACGGTGTTTTTCCCAGCGCGCACGCGCGGCGAATATTCCATGTCGATGTCCGGTTGGGGCACGCTGACGGGTGAAGCGCACTACACGCTGTCATCCATCGCGCACTCCAACGACAAGGAAAAGAAAATGGGCGCGTTCAACGTCCTTGGCTACAAGAACCCGGCTATGGACAAGCTGCTTCAGGACGCGGCTGTCGAGATGGATATCGACAAGCGCCGCACCCTCTTGGAACAGGCCAACGCGTTGGTCCTTGCCGACCGTCCGCGTCTGCCGATCGTTGCTGTGAGTTCGGCCTGGGCCATGCAGAAGGACAAGGTCAAAATCACACCGCGTGTGGACGAAGACACCCTGGCCATGAACATCAAGCCTGCGAAGTGACTGTCGGCCGGGGCGGTGTCGATCACCGCCCTACCGCTCGGCTGGCCTGATGTTCGGCTGGCCAGATGTTCGGCTGGCCTAACGATCGAATACCGCCAACTGACCAAAGCTCAGCTCAGTGCGTCAATGATGGTCTTGCCGAGGCGCGAACCTGAATCGAAGGCATGTTCGCCGAGGCGGCCGAGACACCAGTCTCCGCAAACGCCAACCATGTGCTCAGACGAAAACATAAAGGTTTCGCCGAGCGAAACTTCAACGACGCCCTGCCGCCACAGGTGAGCCGAAATCTGCGACGGCCGGATCGGCGGCAGACTGAGGGCGTGGCTGACTTCAGCCCAAAGCTCCTCCGCCACCTGCTCAGGTTCCGCGTCTTCGGTCTCGCGGCTGAAGCTCGGCGAGGCATGAATGATCACATGATCACCGCGCCCCTGGCGGCCGGGCTTAGCATTGTTGCGAGACACCCAGCGAATCAAGTCTGACATGTCGGAATAGGTATCCTGTTCCGGCATGATGCGATCTTCAAGGCGAACCATAACAGCCCAGGTCGGCGACATGCGGACCTTGCCAATCGGATCGCACAACTGGTCGATCCGACCGAGAAGCAATTGCGCTTGATTGGCCGGGACGGCAACAGCCACGGCGTGAAACGGCCCAGCCGAGGTCTCGTCATCGAACCAAAGGTTCCAACCCTTTTCTGACCGAGCAAGCGTGTGAACGTTACGGTTCGGCGTGATGCGCACACTTTCGGCGAGCGGGCGCAAAATTGAACTCATGCCGGGCGTACCGACATACCAGGCGTGCATTGTATTGGCATTTTCGCCACTCGATGTTTTGGGCACCCAGCGTGCGGCATAGCCGGTGTCAACCAGTTCGGAGACGAACTTCTGGAACGTTGGCGAGCGGGCTGTAATGTAGGGGGCGCCGTGATCGAAGGATGTCGCGCCGACGCGGGTCGTGGCCATGCGGCCGCCGATGATCCGGTCCTTTTCAAAAACTTCAACGTAGCAGCCGGCCCGCCGCAGCACGCGCGCACAGGACAGACCCGCAAGACCAGCACCAACGACTGCAACGCGTTTGGTCAACGGCTCCCCGCTTTGCGCCAGTGGCGCGCGTTTCTCTGAGTGACAGCACCGTTATGGGCGCGTCCCAGATCACGACTCACATACTATGCCGAAATGATTAACCTGCAAGAGCAATCCGTTACCCTACGTCAGACAGCAACTGTGCGGACTGTGACAATAATGCGGCATTCCCAACCTGTTTGAATCTGCGGTCGTTCGCCGCCAATATTCTCGAGCCGGTCTTGTCCAGCCCATCTAGAGCGCATTCCGATCTTCTGGCATCGGAATGCACTCTAGATTTCCTTGTTTCGACGCATTTTCTACGACGAACCGGTGTCCACTTCGTCGGAAAATGCCCTAATTTTTTTTGACGCATTTTCTACGACGAACCGGTGTCCACTTCGTCGGAAAATGCTTTAATTTTACT
>JANNXS010000235.1:0-5904 GCA_031409695.1 Hyphomicrobiaceae bacterium | reverse complement strand
CGAGGCCGGTGGTCGGCTCGATTTTGGTGATGGGGCGCCGTTTGGGT
This sequence comes from Hyphomicrobiaceae bacterium, assembly GCA_031409695.1. Lineage (GTDB taxonomy): Bacteria > Pseudomonadota > Alphaproteobacteria > Rhizobiales > Hyphomicrobiaceae > JABFRJ01. The sequence goes on along the minus strand of JANNXS010000235.1, from coordinate 5,857 downwards.
TTGCCGGTATCACGAGCGCAAGCGTAAAGGAGCTCGGCCGCCTGGAGGAGGGCTCGGTCAGCCTCAGCGATACGACCCTTACCTTTGAAGGTCTTGCCGCAGATGAGGCCACAGCCCAGGCCGTCCGGCGGAGTTTGCGAGCGGCCATGCCGGCCAACTATCGGCTCAATGACCAGATCCGCTTCCGCGACCCGGTGCCTTCGGCGCCAACAGTACCTATCGCGATTTCGCCGTACACAGGCGGGGTCGAACTTGAGCCAGGCCGCGTTGTCCTGACGGGCTTTGCACCAACTGAGGCCACACGCGCCCAGATCGAACAATCTGCGCGCACTCGGTTTCCTGGCCGTGCAATCGACAACCGCATCGCCATCGGCTCCGGCGCGACGGAGGGCTGGCAACGCTGTTTTGACGGCGGCATGCTAGGACTTGCCCGCGTTGGCAATGGACGCATCTCGCTTTCCGATCGCCGCCTCGATTTGGTCGCCCGGACGGACGATGAAGATCTCGTGGGTGCTTTGCCTGCAGAGGTCCGAGGCGCCGTACAGGGTTTCTGCGACGCAAATGTACGGCTCGACTATGCCGCGCCACCGGAACCTGATGTGCGCTGGAGCGCAAAGCGAGACGGTGCAATCGTGGTGCTCTCCGGCGAAGTCACGGGTGCCGCCACCCGCGCCGCGCTGTTGGCACAGGCTCGCCGACAATTCCCATCGGCCGAGGTGCGCGATAACATGCGCGTCGTCGATAACAAATCCAAGGGCTGGCCACGGGCAGCCGAAGTTGCCCTGGCCGCGTTGGCGGATGTTGACGTTGGCGAAGCGGTTCTCGATCGGCAGACCGTGACGGTGCTTGGTGAGATGCGTTATGAGCCGAGTGCACTTGAGCGCGTGCGGGAGCGGATCCGTCGCGACATTCCGCGTGGCTACGCCGGGCGCGAACAGATTACGATGCTGCGACCACCGGCGCCGCCAGTGCCGCCAGTGCAAAGTGTGGCTCCACCCGCGACCACGCCGCGGGTCGCGGCTCCACCGGAGCCCAGCCAACCTGCGCCTCAACCTGGCGCAAGCCCGCCGCGAGCCCCAGTTAGCGCCGTCGGCATCGCATGCCAGACCCGGCTCCGGGACGCGGCGCGCAGCGGTATCATCAGTTTTGACCGCGCGCGCGCTCTGCTGACTGGCGAAAGCACACTTACTCTTGATCGGATTGCCAACATTGCACGGACCTGCCCCGGCGTTCGCATCGAGATTGAAGGCCACACCGATGCAGAGGGCACGCCCGAGCGCAATCAGGCCTTGTCCGAGCGTCGCGCTCAGGCCGTGCGCAACTATCTCACCCGCCGAGGTGGGATCGACGCGGCGACAGTGTCGGCAAAGGGCTATGGCGAAGTGCGGCCCGTTGCACCGAATGATACGCCAGAGAACCGGGCACGCAACCGCCGGATCGATTTCACTGTAACGGATTGAGCGACGCGACATGTGAGCGCCCGAGGGGGCGGGGACCGGGCGCCGAACGTGATCGCAGACGCGCCGCAAGAACAAGGGGAAACGCCAATGGTTTATCTGTTTTCGATGCTCTGGTACTGGGTGCTTCTGGCCCTCGGCATCGGTTTTCTGACCGGTTGGCTCGCGTGCTCGCAAAACGAGCAGACCCGTCGCTGACCGCGCTGCTGACCGCAGCTGCGAGAGTTCGTTCTCGCTGTGGCGGCGCTAGAATTGCGTGACCCTGTTATCAGGTCTCCCGTGTTTCTCAGGCCTCCCGTGTTTCTCAGGCCTCCGCTGTTTCTTAGGCCCCCCTCTTTCTCAGGCCCCGTGTGGCGGAGATCTCGATGAACGCCCTTCTGCTTCAGATTTTGCTCTTGTTCTTGGCAGCCTTCTTTGTCGGTGCGGCGCTCGCGTGTGTGCTCCGTAAGCTGTTCGCACCAGCTCGGGAGGCTGCGGACTTTAGTGCCCGACGTGTCCAGGGGACCGTTGATCCGCTGTCAGGCGGACGCGTTCCCGCGCACGAAAACGTGGCGCGTTTTGAAAAGGCGATCGAACGCGAACCGCCACGCCCCGCGCCGTCTTCGATGTCAGCCGCAACTCCTGCCGTTGCACAACCATCCGCACCAGTTCCCCCGCCGCCAAAAACTCCGGCTGCCCTGGCGCCCCTTGGGGCCGTGCTGGCACCAGTCGCCGAACCCGTCGTGATTGCGCCGCCGCCCCCGGTTGCGCCGCCGCAGGCCGTTGCAGTGTCGGCCGTTGCACCGTCGGCCGTTCAACAAACCGCGCGTCCGCAAGCACCCACTGTTGCGACCATCTCTGAGACGCCGCCGTCAGATCTGGTCGTGCCACCGCCTCCCCGCATCTTGCCAGGTTTGACCCAGCCGGCGGCCGCGGTTTCTATCGCCAGCACCGTGGTCGCTGCAGCTGTCGCCGCCTCGCAGCAATCGGCGGGACGGCAGCCCTCCCAGGCCCTTCCGGCAGCCACTTCACAGCCATCGTCGTCGCCCGTGGTTATTCCTCACGACGAACGGGCACCTGCGACCGTGGTTGCGGCGCCCGCGCGTTCGACGGTGGCGTCGGTCGGGCCTGCAGCGACAAGCATTCCGGCTGATGACCTGACCCGAATTCGGGGCATTGACCGCGGCCTCGTTGCAAGCCTCAATGGGCTCGGCGTCACAAAGTATGCGCAGATTGCAGGCTGGGTGCGCCCGGACGTGTCGCGCGTGAACCAAGCGCTCGGGTTCAAGGGCCGCGTGGAGCGCGAAAATTGGATTGAGCAGGCCCAGATCCTTGCGGGCGGCGGAAACACCCTGTTTTCGCGCCGCTTGGCGACACTACCGGCAACGACGCTTCCCTCGCCGACCGTCGCCGCGACGCCCGTTGCAACTACCCTTGCGACATCCGTCGCCCCCACAGCCCGAACGGTCGTGACCTCAGCCGTTCTGCCTCGGGCCATGTCCGACACAGGGACAACGGCCGCATCGGTCGGTACCGCTACTGTCGCGGCCGTCATCGCGCCTGCATTAGCCTCGACATCAACACCACGAACATCGACTGAATCGGTCACATCTGCTGTAGCGGCGGCTGCTGCTGCAGCCGCTGCGGCCGCTGCGGCCGCCGCCACACGTGCAGCAAAGGCCATAGTTGCCGACACGCCACCGAAACCAGGGCCTAACCTGGTCCAGGCCGCCGCGTCTCAAGCCGCGCCTTCGGTGCGTACCCCCGACGTTGCGACACGGGCAGCGTTTGCCGACCGATTGGCGCGTGACACACGGACTGAATCGGCGTCGATCACACCCCCGTCGATCAGTCCGCCTGCGGTTATGCCGGCGGCGAACACAGCCACAACGACACAGATGCCTGTCGCGGCCAGCGTTGCCGCTCCTGGGCCAGGGCCTGGGCCTGCTGACCGTCCTCCAGAAACTGGTTTGCCTTTGGCGGCCCGCACAACCATGACGACGCGCGACCCTCTCCAGCGGATCGGTGGCATCAATCCAGAGATCGAGCGCCTGTTGAATGTGCAGGGTATCAGTCGGTTTACGCAGATTGCAGCCTGGGGCCAATCCGATATTGAGCGCTTTGACCGGTTGCTCGGGTCGCCGGGCCGCGTTCGGCGCGAAAACTGGGTCGAGCAGGCCCAAATTCTCACGCGGTCGGATGCCAAGCCGGCTGCCGTGCCAGAGGGTATTGTCCCAGCGAAAGCCAACCGTTCAGCACCGATGCCGGCCGTACCGATGCCAACCGTCGGACAGCTTGCCGTTGCCGGACCCGCCCCCCTCGCAACTTCGATGTCGGACCCTTTGGCGCGTCCCGTCGCAGCAACCGTTCTGGCGCCCATCAGCGACGGCACCGCGCGTCCGGCTCGACTGGCAGATGCCCTGTCATCGCAACAAGCTGCGCCGATCGTGGTCGAGCCACCGTTGGTTGTCCCGGTATCAACCCCGGTAACTGAGCCAGGTGGTGGGCCACAACGATCCGACATTTCTGGGTTGCGCTCAGTAAGATCCGCGGCCTTCCAGGCTAACGTCGCAACCGGTCAAATTGACGACTTGAAACGCATTCGCGGCGTTGGCGTTTTGATCGAAAAGCGGCTCAACTCGCTCGGCATCACCGGCTACGAGCAGATTGCCAACTGGACCGCTGACGACATCGGTCGCTTCAGCCAGCAGCTCGACTTCAAGGGACGGATCGAACGTGAGAACTGGGTTGAACAAGCGCGCATCTTGGCAACCGGCGGATTCACCGAATTCTCGCGGCGCGTTGACCGAGGCGAAGTGGAATCATCGCGGCCGCGCACGTGAGCACTCAATGACGCGGGAGCCTTCGATCAGTCGCAGCCGGCCACGCATTTGAGGGTTGAGAGGGGCGCGTCGGGTAATGGTCGCCCGGCTACTGCTTGGCCGGCCATCTGTTGGTCGGCTAAGCAGTAGCCGGCCATCTGTTGGTCTGGCAGTTCGCCGTTTTCAGCCAGCACGCGATCGGCGTGAGCCTGCATGGCAGCGGCCCGCGCGGTGGCCTCAGCTGGTGACAGCACCTTAAACGGCTCCGGCACGGCCTGCGCACCAATCGGCACGGGTTTGGATATGGCGGTCACGCGCAAGGCCATCTCGGGCAAGACTGGCGCTTCTTCGAGGATCGACGGGATAATGAAGTTCGTTGTCACGAGCGACACGACGATGACGCCGGCGGCCAGAACCTTGATATCGCGGAGTTTCATATGGCCTCCTGAAACGTGTTGGGTCACGGTAGAAGGATGCGCGCGAGGTGCTAACACCCGGTAAATATCTGTCCTGAAATGGTCCGGCTTTATTGTGCAGCGCCCTCGGTTCCCGCTTGTGAGCGTCGCCCGGCTCCGACAACCTTGACGCTCGCCCTCCCCCCTGAGCAAGAGGGCCGTTTCCTTGCAAACCGGCATCCGCCGCGCCTTGCGTCTCGATCTGTCCGGCCATGCGACACTGGTCCGCCGGCTGTTGCCTTCCCCGCCGTCTGCGCTATTCATTGACCGAGAGCATAGCTTTAGAGCGCAGCCCCAAATGTCTGTTGAACCCATGCCTGTTGAACCGCTCGCCACCCGCCCGGTGCCGCAGCCCGGCATTCTGACGATCAATCCTTACGTGCCGGGTGAGAGCAACATCCCCGGCGGGATGAAGCCGATCAAACTATCGTCGAATGAGAACCCCCTTGGCGCGAGCCCAAAGGCGATTGCAGCCTTCAAGGCCGCCGCAGACGGCCTCGAGCGCTATCCCGACGGCAGCGCCTCGAAGCTGCGCGAGGCCATTGCGCGCGTCTACGGTCTCGATCCCAATCGCATCGTATGCGGTTCAGGCTCTGACGAGTTGATTGGTCTTCTCGCGCACGCCTACATCGGCACGGGTGATGAAACGCTGTACTCCCAGTACGGCTTCCTCATGTACAAGATTGCGACGCTCGCCAACGGCGGCGCGCCTGTCACCGCACCTGAGACCGGTTTCAAGACCGACGTCGATGCGATGCTATCCAAAGTAACCGCCAAGACGAAGTTGGTGTTCCTCGCCAACCCCAACAACCCGACCGGCAGCTATATTCCCATCAGCGAAGTTCGCCGCCTGCATGCCGGCCTCCCGAAGACGGCGATCCTGGTGCTTGACGCAGCCTACGCCGAATACGTGCGTCGCAATGATTTTGAGGCGGGTATCGAACTCGCCGGCTCCAGCGACAACGTCGTCATGTTCCGCACGTTTTCAAAGATCCACGGCCTTGCAGCCGTTCGGCTCGGGTGGATGTATGGACCACAGCACATCGTCGACGTCATGAACCGCGTGCGCGGGCCTTTCAACGTCAACGCGCCCGCGCTCGCCGCCGGCATTGCGGCCATTGAGGATCGCGCCTTCCAAGAGCAC
>JANNXS010000234.1:0-13457 GCA_031409695.1 Hyphomicrobiaceae bacterium | reverse complement strand
CACCGCGCGGTCAGTCGTTTGGTGCGGATCGATGTAGAAATCACCCGGTACGCAATAAAGTCCGCGCGGTGATCACGCACGGCCATTCAGACCATGCGAGGGCGGGACACGGTGCGGTGCTGGCGGCCGCCGAGACGATCGCCGTCATGAAGGTGCGGCTCGGCGAAAATTGCGCTGGCATGCTGCAAGCCGTTGCCATGGGCGAGACGCTCAGTCTCGGTGGTGTTTCGGTCCAGCTTGTTCCAGCCGGCCATATTCTCGGCTCGGCTCAGGTCGTCATGACGTATGGTGCCCAACGCGCCGTCGTCTCGGGTGACTACAAGCGCCGCCTCGACCCCACGTGTCAGCCTTTTGAGCCCGTTGCTTGCGATTTGTTCGTTACCGAAGCGACGTTCGGTTTGCCCGTGTTTCGCCATCCACCCGATACGGGCGAAATCGCCAAGCTGCTCGCCTCTCATGCCCGCTTCCCTGAGCGTACCCACATGGTCGGCGTGTATGGGCTCGGCAAATGCCAGCGTCTGATCGCGTTGCTGCGGTCGGCCGGCTATGACCGGACGATCTGGTTGCACGGGGCGCTCGACAAGGTGTGCACGTTGTATGTCTCGCTCGGGCAGAACCTTGGCGCGCTCAGTCCCGTGAGTGCAGCGACCCAAAGCCTCGCCGGCGAGATCGTTCTGTGCCCGCCCTCGGCCCTTGCCGACCGGTGGTCGCGCCGGATGGTCGATCCGGTGACCTGTGTTGCCTCGGGCTGGATGCGGGTTCGTGGCCGGGCACGTCAACGTGGGGTCGAGCTACCGATGGTTATCTCAGATCACTGCGATTGGCCCGAGCTGCTGCAGACGATTGAGGACACGGGGGCTGGCGAAATCTGGGTCACCCATGGGCGCGAAGATGCGCTCGTGCATCAGATCGGCAAAATGGGCCGCCGCGGCCGGGCGCTGGCACTCGTCGGTCGGGAAGATGACGCCGACTAGGCCTGTCAAGCCAAACATTAACGACATTTGCTGTGGAACAGAACGAAACCGGTGCAATCTTGTGCAAGTGCACAACACCTACACGATCCGAGCCCGGAAAGCGTCCAGGGTGTTTGCGACATACCCATGACTTGCATAACAAATATCCGTGAAGACGTTGATTTGCTGCAATGCAAAATCGGCAGTGGTCCCTGGCGCGACTCAGACCTATATTGCATTGCAACACGACGCTGGGACCAACCGGCGCAGATCACTGAGCACAGGAAACGCTGACGAAGGCTCCAACAAGAACAAAGGTGGAGACCTGACAATGCGCAGCACCACATTCGATAGCCTGTTTGTCACCCGCTCCAAGGCTGACAAAAAACCAGAGTCAAAAGCGCCGATCGTGGCCACCCCTCGCCATGAAGCACCAGCCAACAGCGCGCTTTGGACCAAAATCTACACCCGGCTGATCGAGGCGCGGCAAGCGCAGGCGAACGCTATCGTTGCGCGCCATGTCGCCCAGCATACCGACCAGGCTTTGAAGTCGTACGGCTGGACCGATGCTGAGATCACCGATCTGCGTCGCCGCCATAGTTGTGCCGCGCGTTAACGGCCCCCGCCGGACAGCCCAACTTCGAAACACGAAAGATACTGCCATGATCAAAACACTCCTCACCGGCGTCGTCTCCGACGACTGGACTTCGGCGCCACCAGCGCTGTCTCTCAAGGACCGGCTGAAGGCGTTCCTACCGACCTGGAATGGCCGCAGCGACAACGCGATCGAAGCCTTCATCGCCCAGAACGGCGGCGTCCTGACGGACTCACTTGAGCGCGAAATCAGCCGCCGATTTGGCGGTCAAGCGGGCCGCTGACCGACAGTCAATTGCCAGTTGTGGCACCCATGCGGTCGACGCCGCCTGGGTGCCATTTTTTGTTTTGTGCCACGTGATGCCCGATCGATCCGTCCGCGCGCTGCGCCACGATGGCAATAGTCATTGGTCGCCGCTGAAAACTCGGCATAATGCGCGCGCCCCATGTGACGGCACTCAGGGTGGCCGAGGGGCGGGCGGCACGAGGCATGGCTATGATTGACGGCAAGCAACTGCTGAAATGGGGCATTGAACCCGGCAAGCGCTTCAAGGAGGCGTTAGCACTCGCGCGCGAATTGGACACCGACGGCCGACCGCTCGATGAGATCGGCCGCACAGTCGCGGCGGCCTTCCCGGCACCGAAGTTGATCGCGCGTAGGGCGCAAGGTGCCTATGGCGTTGCGATCCAGGCCGAGAGCCGCGAGGACGAAGACAATATCGCGGCCGTGAAACGGCACATGGATGATCTGATGCGCTGCCCCATGTTGGAGCACGGCGCAATCATGCCCGATGCGTGCCCATCGGGGCAGGCCATGGGCACAATCCCCGTTGGCGGCGCGGTGGTGTCACGGGCCATCCACCCGGCGTTCCACTCGGCCGATATCTGCTGCTCGATGTATGCGACCGTGTTCGAAGAGGGCGTCGAAACGGCCACGTTCATGGACGCCTTGCAGGCGTCGACGCGCTTTGGTCCGGGCGGCCGCAAGCCCGAGGATCAGATTGCCGATCCGATCACGGACGAGATCGAAGAAACGCGAAATCCATATCTGACGCAACTTGCCTCGCGCGCGAAAGCTCAACTCGCCGATCAGGGTGACGGCAATCATTTTGCCTATCTCGGCGCCATGCGCGTCACGGAGCACTTGGTTTCGTCGCTGCGGGCGAATGGGCAGGCGGCGCTTGCCACCGCAATTGAGGGCCGCGGCAAGGTCAATGTCCTGGTCACGCACCACGGCAGCCGCGACCTCGGCGCGCAGGTCTACAAACGCGGCATCACCACGGCCATGGGGCACACGTCGCGGGTTTCGCCAGACACGCCCGCCCACCAGGCCTGGATCGATCCCGATACGGAGGCCGGCCAACACTATTGGGACGCACTGCAATATGTGGCGCGCTGGACCAAGCGGAATCATCAGCTGATCCATATCAGCACGCTTGAGCGGCTTGGCATCAATGCGCTGGCCGCCTTTGGCAACGAGCACAACTTTGTCTGGAAGCGCGGCAATCATTTCTACCATGGCAAGGGCGCGACCCCGGCCTGGAAAGATGCGGCAGGGCACCCGCTTATGGGGCTCATTCCGCTTAATATGGCCGCACCTATTCTGCTGACGCTTGGCCGCGACAATACCGAGTTTGCAAGCTTTTCGCCCCATGGCGCTGGCCGCAACAAGAGCCGCACGGCGCTGTTGAAGGAGCAGGGCATCTTCGGGCTTTCGCCAGAGACATTCATCGCCGAGAGCCGAAAGCTTCTGCAGCGCCAGACTGAAGGGCTTGACGTTCGCTTTTATTTCGATCGGCCAGACGTATCAGAGACGCCAATCGCTTATAAAAGTGCGGACCAGGTGCGCGCTCAGATCCAGACCTTCGGCCTCGCCGATGTGATCGGCGCAATCCAGCCGAAAGGCTGCATCATGGCCGGCGATTTCGACAAGCCTTGGATGGTCAAGAAGGCTGAAAAGCAGGCTAAGACACGGTGATTGTGTCGTTGGAAGCCGGTCTGCCAAGGTGTCCTCAGGTGGGGGCAGCCGTGGCGACGAGACACGCGTATTGATTGGCGGTGTCAGCCAGGCGTCGTGCCCTGCACGCCTGGGCGACGGTCAAGCCCCATTGGCCGCCTTAAACGACCTTGAGTTGCGCAAAACCCAACACACTCAGAAACACTTTGTTTACGCGTGTGTGTTTCACTTCAGGACAGTGCGTTGCGTTGTTCTTGTCGTGTCCCTGTTGCGTGCCTGAAAGGCGTTTCGTCATGCGTCGTGTTGTGTCCCCTCGACTGCTGTCCAAAAATTCGTCCATCTCGGCCGCACGGTTGCTCGTGATCGGCCTAACAGGTGTTGCCTTGGCGGGCTGTGCCTCCAAGGGGGCGCCAAATTATGCAGGCGCCGCCACCTATGACGCTGGCGCCCCGCGTTCCGTGACGGAGCGGCAGTGGAAAGTCGAAATCGAGGACGACGGCAAACCAGCTCAGGCGCCGCCTGCACGCCGGATGCGCCCCGAAGAGGATGACCCCTCGCAACCCTGGTCTCCCAACTACGGCCGCAAGAACCCACAGCCGATCGCGCCTCAGCCCGGGCCATCGCAGGTGCGGCCTTGGCCAAAACCGGTCGAGGCGGCACATCGTTCATCCATGAACGAACGCGATGCGGACGCCATCATTGCCGCGGCCGTGAACGCCCATGAAATGCGCAAGCCTTAATACCAGCGGGCCGTGACACCCGCGGGCCTTAAGACCAGTGGGCCGCGACACCAGCGGTTTGCCTGAGCAACCGCACACGAACCAAGAACCGGTCAGTCTTATTGGCTGTCGATGCATGAGCTTTTGGCGGCGGGATCAGATTGGTATAGAGCCGTAAATGCCGCGGTAGTAAGGCTGACGCCCACGTGTTCCGCGCTCTGCGACGGCACAGCCGCGGACAGTCATTTGACACTCGGCGGCCATTCCACCATGTATCCCGCCGGTTAACCGGTGGCCGCCAGCAGAACATGGCGGGAACATGCAACGACCCTTGGCTGCGGTAACGCAGTCGGCAACGTGAAGGCGCAAGAGCACGTCGAGGCTTGGGGAGCGGATCGCTCTCGGGGCAGCCGTGTTTCGGCGAAACGACCCGTAATGAATCTGATGATTGTCGAGTCTCCGGCTAAAGCCAAGACCATCAATAAATATCTTGGCGCCTCCTACAAGGTTCTGGCCTCGTTCGGCCACGTGCGCGACCTGCCGTCCAAAGATGGTTCCGTCGAGCCCGACAATAACTTCGAAATGCACTGGGTCCAGGACGACGAGCGCTCCAAGAAGGTCATGCGCGAGATCATCGACGCCGCCAAGGGTTGCGAAAAAATTATCCTTGCAACCGACCCTGATCGCGAGGGCGAGGCCATTTCCTGGCATCTGCTGGAGATGTTGAAACAAAAAAAGGCGATCACCAAGGGCATGACCGTTGAGCGCGTGACGTTCAACTCGATCACCAAGCAATCCGTGCAGGATGCCCTCAAGAATCCGCGTCAGATCGACGATCCCCTGGTTTCAGCCTACCTCGCCCGCCGCGCGCTGGATTATCTTGTCGGTTTCACACTCTCGCCGGTGCTGTGGCGCAAGCTTCCAGGCGCGCGCTCGGCCGGTCGCGTGCAGTCGGTGGCGCTCCGCATCTTGTGCGAGCGCGAGATGGAGATCGAGACCTTCAAGTCCGATGAGTATTGGACCATTGATGCTTTGCTCGAAACCGCGAAGAAGGAAGAGTTCAACGCCCGACTGACCACGATCAGCGGCCAGAAACTTGACAAGCTGAGCCTCAAAGAGGCCGGCACGTCGAACGCGATCAAGACCGCCATCGAAAAGGGCGACTTCCGCGTTGCCTCGGTCGACAAGAAGCCGACCAAGCGCAATCCATACCCTCCTTTCATGACTTCAAGCCTGCAGATGGACGCCAGCCGAAAACTCAACTTCTCGGCCAAACAGACCATGGGCGTCGCACAGCGCCTCTATGAAGGCGTCGACATCGGCGGTGAAACCGTCGGTTTGATCACTTACATGCGCACCGATGGGATAGATATTACACCTGAGGGCATCGCGGCCATCCGCAAGGTCGTGCAGACCGACTATTCCAATCGCTACCTGCCGCCCTTCATCCGCGAGTACAAATCCAAGGCCAAGAACGCCCAGGAGGCCCACGAGGCGATCCGCCCGACAGACCCCGCGCGCCGCCCGCAGGACGTCAAACGCTACCTGGAAAAGGATCAATTCGCCCTTTACGACCTGATCTGGACGCGAACCATCGCGAGCCAGATGGCGTCGGCCGAAATGGAGCAGACGACGGCCGAGATCGAAACCAAAGGGCGCGATGGTAAAGCCTATGGCTTGCGTGCCACGGGCACGGTTGTGAACTTTGAGGGCTTCCTCAAGGTCTACAACGAGAGCCGCGATGCGCGTGTGCAAACCATCGACAAAGGCAAGGAAGACAAGCTCGCCGATGCAACCGATGACGATGATGATCGTCGCCTGCCACCGCTGTCCGCCGGTGACCACGTCAAAGACAAACAGATCGACGCCGAACAGCATTTCACGCAGCCCCCACCACGCTATTCCGAAGCGTCATTGGTCAAGCGGCTCGAAGAGCTTGGCATCGGCCGCCCGTCGACCTTCGCCTCGACCATGTCGACTTTGCAGGACCGCGAATACGTCCGCACCGAGAAGAAGCGCCTCATTCCCGAAGACAAGGGACGCATGGTCACGGCGTTCCTGGTCGCGTTCTTTAAACGCTACGTCGAGTATGATTACACGGCCGACCTTGAGGAACAGCTCGATCTGATTTCAGACGCCAAGCTGGACTGGCGTGAAATGTTGCGCCGCTTCTGGAAGGAGTTCCGCGTATCGGTCGATGAGACCAAGGAACTGCGCATCACGGATGTGCTGAATGCGCTGAACTCGTCGCTTGGGCCGCACCTGTTTCCCGACAAGGGCGATGGCACTGATCCGCGGTTGTGCCCCAAGTGCGGCAAGAACCAGCTGTCGCTGAAGCCGTCGCCCCGTTCGGGCGCATTCATCGGCTGCCAAGGCTATCCAGAGTGCAGCTATTCACGTCCACTCTCTGCCACGGGTGAAGCTGGCGAAGCCGCGGCACTGGATGGCAAGGTGCTTGGGCAAGACCCGGAAACGGGCCTCGACGTGACGCTCAAGAACGGCCGATTTGGCGCCTATGTTCAACTCGGCGAGGCCGCGAGCAAAGAGGACAAACCCAAGCGCGCCTCTATCCCCAAGGGCTGGGAGGTCGCGTCCATTGAGCTTGAAAAGGCGCTGTTGTTGTTGCGCCTGCCGCGCGAAGTGGGTCTGCATCCTGAGACGAAGACGCCGATCATCGCCAACTTCGGTCGCTTCGGACCCTACCTTCTGCACGACGGCACCTACGCCAACATGCAAAACGCCGAGGAGGTCTTCGAAATCGGCCTCAACCGCGCCGTGACGCTGTTGGCTGAAAAACGCGCTGGCGGCGGCAGCTTCAAACGTGGCGCCGCCGCTAAAAAGATCATCGTCGATCTCGGCGAACACCCCGACCTTGGCGGCAAGATCGAGGTGCTGGAAGGCAAATATGGCCCATACGTTTCCCATGGCGGTGTCAACGCGACCGTGCCGAAATCGACCGACCCTAAGGAACTGACAGTCGGCAATGCGATCATCCTTCTGCAGGAGCGCATCGCCAAAGGCGGCGGCAAACCCGCCAAAAAGGGCGGACGTTTCGGCGCCAAGAAGAAGGCCGATGGTGACGGCGGCGCTAAGCCCGCCGCCAAGGCCGCCGCAAAAAAGAAGGCGCCCGCAAAGAAGGCTGCAGTCAAGGCTAAGGGAAAAGCCAAGCCCGCGTCTGACGACACTCCACCATGGGATGGCACGTGAGCATGATACCCTGGCACCGCACCCAAGCTTGACGCACGCTAGCTTTCCGGATTCTGGCTCGCACCGTGGCTTCCCGCGTCACGCGCGTTCCGATAGGTGTGGCTAGTCCGGTCACGTCCGCGCAGGAACGAGATGCCTAAAATCAAATCCGCCGTCTCGCCGGAAACGGCCACCTATAAAGCCAACGCCGCGGCCATGGCGGCGGTCAATGCTGATTTGCAGGCACAGCGGGCGCAAGCCGCAGTCGGCGGGCCTGAAAAATTGCGCGAGCGCCACCTTGCCCGTGGCAAACTTCTGCCGCGCGACCGTGTGCTGACACTGCTTGATCCGGGGTCACCGTTTCTGGAACTTTCCCAATTGGCCGCCAACGGCATGTACGGCGGCGAAATCCATGGCGCTGGCCTGATCACGGGCATCGGGCGCGTGTCAGGGCGTGAGTGTGTGATCGTTGCCAACGATGCCACCATCAAGGGCGGCACGTACTTTCCCATGACGGTGAAGAAGCATCTGCGCGCCCAGGAGATTGCGAGCGAAAACCGCCTGCCTTGCGTCTATCTCGTCGATAGCGGCGGCGCCAATTTGCCAAACCAGATCGATGTCTTCCCCGATCGGGAACACTTCGGTCGTATCTTTTACAATCAGGCCCGTATGAGCGCCGCAGGCATTCCGCAAATTGCCGTCGTCATGGGCTCATGTACGGCGGGCGGCGCCTATGTGCCAGCCATGTCAGATGAGAGCATTATCGTGCGTAAGCAGGGCACGATCTTTCTTGGCGGCCCGCCACTGGTGAAGGCGGCCACGGGCGAAACGGTGTCGGCTGAAGATCTCGGCGGTGCGGACGTCCACACGCGGCTCTCGGGCGTTGCCGACCACTATGCGTTGAACGATCGCCACGCCTTGGAAATCGCGCGCAACATCGTTGCCAACCTGAACACGCAAAAGCCGATGGGTGTCGTCACACGCGAGCCGCGCCGGCCCCACTATGATGCCGATGAAATCGATGGTTGCCTACCGACCTCGCTGATGACCCAATACGACGCGCGCGAAGTGATTGCGCGCATCGTTGACGGGTCCGAAATGGATGAGTTCAAGGCCAACTACGCGACCACGTTGATCACTGGTTTCGCACACATTGAGGGCCTGCCAGTCGCAATCCTTGCCAACAACGGTATCCTCTATTCTGAGACGGCACAGAAGGCCGCGCACTTTGTTGAGTTGGCCTGTCAGCGCAAGATCCCGTTGTTGTTCCTGCAAAACATCACGGGCTTCATGGTCGGTCGCGAAGCCGAAGCCGGTGGCATCGCGCGCAACGGCGCCAAGATGGTGATGGCGGTTGCCTGCGCCAATGTGCCGAAGATCACCGTGATTACAGGCGGCAGCTACGGCGCCGGCAACTATGCCATGTGCGGTCGAGCCTATGGTGCGCGCTTCCTGTTCACGTGGCCGAATGCGCGCATTTCCGTCATGGGCGGGCCACAGGCAGCCTCAGTGCTCGCAACGGTGCGGCGCGACAATATCGAGGCCGACGGGAAAACCTGGAGCGCGGATGAGGAAGCCGCCTTCAAGCAACCGCTGCTTGAACAATTCGAGCGCGAGGGCCACCCCTATTTCGCCACCGCTCGCCTGTGGGACGACGGCATCATCACCCCGCGCGAGACACGACGCGTGCTTGGCCTTGCCTTCTCGGCCTGCTTGAATGCGCCGATCGAGGAAACAAAATTCGGCGTGTTCCGCATGTGAGCAGCGACATGTCCGACATCGGTCGCCGCACTCGTGGTGCAAGGCATCCTGCACAGCGGCTGGCGCGGCTCAGCCGGTGTTCGTCTCTTCCGCCTTTAGCTCCTTCTTCGATAGCTTGCCGATCATCGACTTTGGCAGACTATCGCGGATCTCGATGGCCGCCGGCATCTCGATTTTGGACAGCTTCGGTTCCAGGAAGGCACGTAAATCCTCGGGCGTGGCCGACTGGCCAACCTTGAGCTTCACGAACGCCTTTGGCGCTTCGCCCCGATAGCTGTCCTTGATGCCGATAACCGTCACTTCTTCGACGGCCGGATGTTGATAGATCTTTTCCTCGATGTTGCGCGGATAGACCTTGAAGCCTGAGCAAATGATCATGTCCTTCAGGCGATCGACAATGGTGACGAAACCCTGGGGGTCCATGTAGCCAATATCGCCGGTACGCAGGAAAACGCCGATGAACGATTGCGCCGTTTCCTCGGGGCGGTTCCAATAGCCAGCCATCACCTGTGGCCCGGCGATGCAGATCTCGCCCGGTTGCCCCGCCGGCATCTCGCGTTCGGGATGGGCTGCATCGCGGATCGAAATCATTGTGCCCGGCAGTGGCAAGCCGATCGAGCCTGATTTGGCGCGACCGTCGAGGGGATTGCAGGTGGCGCCCGGCGACGTCTCAGAGAGGCCGTAAGCCTCGACCAGTTTGGCGCCGGTGATGGTCTCAAAATCCTGTTTCACTTCGATTGGGAGTGGTGCACCACCCGACAGGCAAACCTTCAGCGATTTAAGATCTAACGACTTGGCATTTTTGTGGTTGGCGATGGCGCCAAAGAGTGTCGGGACGCCCGGCATCACCGTCGGCTTTTCCTTGGCAATCAGCTGAATCGTGTCGTCGAGCACGAAGCGCGGCAGAATGATCAACTCGGCGCCGTCAGACAGGCCGAAGTGCATAATCCCCGTCATGGCGAACACGTGGAAGAACGGCAACACGGCCAAAGCTCGCTCCTCGCCCGGCTTCAACAGCGCGCGTGACCACGCCGTCGATTGCTGCACATTGCATGTGATGTTGGCGTGGGTGAGCATGGCGCCCTTCGGCACCCCTGTTGTGCCGCCCGTGTACTGCAGGCACGCAACATCTGTCACCGGATCGATGCTAGCTGCCGTGTACGATGCATCACCCTCAAGCAGCCTCGCTTCCAGCACCAGTTTGTCAGCCACCTTCGACCGCAAGGGTGAGGCGAGATCGCGACCTTTCACAAGCCGGAACAGCACAGACTTGGCGGTTGGCAAAAGCACGGTGAACGAGGCAATGATGGCCCGCGGCAGGTGGCCTTCGGCGATCAACGTCTCAACCTTGTCAAACAGCTGC
The DNA here is from genome assembly GCA_031409695.1 of Hyphomicrobiaceae bacterium. Lineage (GTDB taxonomy): Bacteria > Pseudomonadota > Alphaproteobacteria > Rhizobiales > Hyphomicrobiaceae > JABFRJ01. Next base: position 2,924 of record JANNXS010000234.1, on the reverse strand, counting down.
TTCAGGTCGAGCGTGACCATTACCTCAGTGCCGCTGTCGTGCACCTGATCAGCCAACTCCGTCTGGGAGTAGAGTGGATTGAAGTTAACGACGATCGCACCAAGTTTGAGCACGGCGTAGTGATACACGATGTAGGTCGGCGAATTCGGCAGCAACAGCCCGACGCGCATGCCCTTGACGACACCGATGCGTGCGAGCCCGGCTGCAGCCTTTTCCACCTGGTAGCCGATCTCGGCATAGGTCAGCACTTTACCGAGGAAGTTTGTGCAAGGCTTAGGCGCCCACTTGGCAACGGCCCGATCGAACATGGCCGGAATCGATGACGGTTGAAGCGTCATGCTCCAATCAACGCCGGACGGGTAATGCGCCAGCCACGGCATCTTGCGTGCATCAAAAGTAGCTGCGTCACGAATCTTTGGTTGATCGGACATGCGGCCCAACTCCCTAGGGTTCGCGCGGTTCGCCCGCGGCGATGAGCCCATACGGTCGATATCACAGGCGCAGGTCCGATGAGACAGGAAACCATGCCCGTACCCTACAGGCCATAGCTGTCAATTGATCGACGCGCTCGGCGCTTCGGCCTGGATCAGCAATTGCGAGCGGCAGAGTTTTGCATATTCGCCATCTTTGCCGAGCAGCTCGTGGTGGTTGCCCACCTCGACCACTTCGCCGTCTTCCAGCACGGTGATAATATCCGCGCGCTGCACCGTCGAGAGACGATGAGCTATGACAAGCGTCGTGCGGTTCCGCGTGAAGCGCAGCAAAGCCTCCTGAACAAGGCGCTCGCTCTCGGTGTCGAGGGCACTGGTCGCTTCATCCAGCAACAATATAGGCGCGTCTTTCAGAATGGCGCGGGCAAGGGCAAGACGCTGGCGCTGGCCGCCGGACAGACGTCCACCACCGTCGCCAATCATCGTGTGATAGCCCTGCGGTTGCGCCATGATGAAGTCATGCGCGGCGGCAGCTTTGGCCGCGGCTACGATGTCGTCGTCTGTGGCTGCCAGGCGGCCGAGTGCAATATTGGCGCGGATGGTATCATCGAACAGTGTGATGTCCTGGCTCACAATGGCGATCTGATCCCGCAGCGACGCCACGGTGACGTCGCGAATGTCCTGCCCATCAATCGTGATCGTGCCGGATTTCACATCAAACAAGCGTGGCACGAGATTGAGAAGTGTCGACTTACCTGAACCGGAACGCCCAACGAGAGCGGCTGTCTTACCCCCAGGCACAACCAGCGAAATTCCCCGGAGCGCGGGTTCGGACGTCAGATCCGTGTAGGCAAATTCGACTTGGTCGAACGTTATCTTGCCATCAGTGACGACCAAAGGCTGTGCGTTCGGACGATCGACGACAGATGGCTTCTGATCGAGCACTTCGTACAGACGATCCGCGCCGGCAATCCCCTCTTGCAAGGAGTTCGAGAGGTTTGACATGGAGCGGATGTTGTTGGCCGCGAGTAGCAGACAAGTTACAAATGACATGAAGTCGCCAACGGACGATATCCCGGTCGAAATACGCCACGACGCAAGCCAAATCACACCCGCAATGGCGACGCCTGCGAGTGCCTCCAGCATCGGCCCGAGCCGTGCCCGCTGGCGGACCGCCTTCAGCCGCAATGCCAGCACTTGTCGAAAGCTCTGGTCCAAGCGGTCGGCGGCGTAGTTCTCAAGTCGGAAGGTCTTGATGAGGCGGGCGCCGGCGAGTTTTTCGGTCAACAGCGAAGTCATGTCGCCGAGCTCGTGTTGTGTCCGCTTGGCGGTTTTTCGCAGACGCCGACCGATGGTGAGGATCGGAATGGCGGCCAGCGGGTAGATCAAAATCACAATCAGCGAGAGTACGGGGTCGATGTAAAACATATAGCACACCAGCCCCAGAGCCGTGATGAGATCGCGCATCACAGAATTGAGGGCATGTTGGGCTGCCGCTTGAATGTAGTTGATGTCATTGGTCAGGCGCGAGACAAACTGGCCCGTGCGATCATTGACGAGTTGGGCATAGTCCGCGTTGACGAGGTGGCGAAAGGTGCGTTGCTGAAGGTCGGCCGTCAGCTCCATCACGATCGCGCTAGAGACGATCTGATGCACGTAGAGGAATGCCGCCCGCAGGACAGTGATGGCCATGATGGCCAACAACACGCGACCCATGAACTCATATTTTCCAGCGCCGAGCGTGTCGAATGCCAAGCGAATGATGGCGGGATATCCAGCCGTCGCCGCGGCAAGCCCGACGGCCACCAACATCGACAGAGAGATTGCGCGCCGCCGTGGCAGGACCCAATCATGCACCATCCGCATGAGTGTGCCTTTCGCGCGTTCATCAAGCACGAGTTTGGCGCCCGCTTTGACATCGAGCTTTTTGGTCTGGTCGGCCAAGACTGCTGCATTCCCCCCAACGATTACCGCACGCGGTCTGCCTCTTTGGTCCAATTCGGCCGGTTTGCCAACGCCCGGGGTGCCAGCTGCTCTCGCGACCCATGCAGGATGGCAACAGTTGTCCAGGGCTTGCGACGTCTTTGCTTGGCCCGATTGATCAAACTCATGCCTAAAGAAGTTCGGGCTCCATCAGTCGGTGCATATGCACAATGAAATAGCGCATGTGCGCGTTATCGACCGTTCGCTGCGCACTTGCTTTCCACGCCTTATGCGCCTCGGCATAATTTGGATAAATGCCAACGATGTCGAGCTTTGCCAAATCGGCGAACTCCACTTTGTCGAGGTGCGTGAGTTCGCCGCCAAACACGAGGTGAAGCAGCTGCTTCGAGGTGTGTTCAGTCGGTGTCTTGCTGGCCATGGCATGCCTCTTAATAACGTTTGCAGACGCACCCAAAACCACGGCCGAACAGCGACTTTTCGAAGGCATCCATCAAGACGCCCGCTACATCACTTATGGAGCCTGACGCATCGCGCGTCTTTGCTGGCCAC
>JANNXS010000233.1:0-14193 GCA_031409695.1 Hyphomicrobiaceae bacterium | reverse complement strand
TGAAGATCACGTTCGAGAGCCGTGGCCGTGGTCGGCCCGAGATCGAACACGAGCGCGAGGTGGCCATCTACGATATCATCGAAAGCAATTACTTCGCGCCCTGCGACGCGGATGGTAAACCGCGTAGCGACGGCCCGTATGTGCTGACGGTGGGCTTGGTCGAAGACCGCTTGGTGCTGCGCGTTGCAACCGAGGCAAAGCCCGAAGATGCGCATGCTTTAATGTTGTCATTGTCGCCGCTGCGCAAGATCATGAAGGACTACTTCCTGGTCTGCGACACCTACTATCATGCGATCCGCACGCAACCACCGTCCAAGATCCAGGCGATTGATATGGGCCGCCGGGGTCTCCACAATGATGGCAGTCGGATCCTGACGGAACGTTTGGCTGGCAAAGTGATCCTCGACAACGACACGGCGCGGCGGCTTTTTACGCTCGTTTGCGCTCTGCATTGGAAAGGATGACGCTTGAGCGAGGCAGTGCCGGGGGCGGGGGTGCGCGAGCGGGCGGAACTACCGCCGGCTGTTCTTTTCGTGTGCACCATGAATGCGCTGCGCTCGCCTATGGCAGCCGGTATTCTGCGGCATCTTGCGGGACGACGCACCTATGTGGAGTCGGCCGGTGTGCGCGCCGGAGAACTCGACGGCTTCATGGTTGCCGTGATGGCCGAAATCGGCATTGATGTGTCGGACCATAAGCCACGTACCCTTCGTGATTTGGCCGATACCTCGTTCGATCTGATCGTTTCGCTGTCGCCAGAAGCCCACCATCAGGCGCTGGAATTTACCCGCACGATGGCGGTTGATGTCGAATACTGGCCGACTTTCGATGCATCTCTGCTTGCCGGTCAAGGCAACCGGGACCAGATGCTCGCAGCCTACAGCCAAGTGCGCGATCAGCTGTTTATGAAGATCAAGCGGCGCTTTGGCCTTGAGGGCGGACCATCGGTTTGAGGCACGTCAAGGCGCTCTGGTTTGTACCCGAGCCGCCGTTGCAGCGGTGCCGGCACCGGGCGCATCCGCACGACGTTCGCCGGCACCCGGTTGATATTCGGCTTCCTTGCACGAGCAGCCGTGGACATATTCTTTGCGATAGCGGAAGGCGGTTTTCAAAGCGGTATAGTTGGTGTTCGCTTTGGCTGACACAGCTTGGTCGACGTTGGCACCGGGGTTCTGGTGGTAATAAAGCTCGACGGGGGCCGCGCATTTTGATTGGCAGGCGTCTGAGTCGCGTTGGAAGTGGTTCGGCAGCGTCGAAAAGCTGACGGGAAAGTAGTAGCCATCACACAAGCGGACGCAGATCGTCCGGTACGTCGCGAATGGCAATGAGCCAAACTGGTTGCCCTTGTGGCCACCATCTTCCTCGGTCGACCAGAGGCCGAAGCCCTTGCTGTCAAGACGACGCGCCTCATCCGCATAGCGTTGGCCGCAGCCGTTGCGCGCGAGTTCACGGATCACGTCGTCGCGCACGCTACGGTCGCTTTTGCCCGCAATTTGGCCCCGCTGAGTGTCAAGATCGCGGATGCGGTTGCGCAACTGCTCGGCTGAAGTCGCGGCGTTGCGGCACGCGGGCGTGTTTTTCAACGATTTCGAGAACAGGAAATATTCGTAACAGTTGCCGTTCTCGAGCTGGGACTGCGCTTGTGATTGTTGCCGTTCCAGCAGCCGGATATCGGTTTCGAGGCGGGCCATCGTCTCGCGCGGGTTTACGCCGCCACGCTGGCTCTCGCTGACCAACTGTTGCTCAAGCTGCAAACAAATGTTGCCTGACTGTCCGAAGGGACGGCCACCAGGCGCCGGTTGGGCTGGGATCGGACCACCAGGGTACGGCGCGCCCGAATTGGTTGATCCTGGAATGGGAGCACCAGGGATTTGGGCCGGTGGTGGGCCGCGATACACAGGCTCACGCGGGCGCGGCGGCGCACTGTCGTTGTTGGCCCAGGGCCACCAGCCTTGGGCATTCGCCTCAGGCGCCAACGTCCCGGCAAGCGCCAGCGTGACGGCACCAGCTGCCATCAGCATCACTTGCGATCGGTTCAGCCGTAAAGCCATGTCCCGCTTGTTCACTTGAATCCAATCAGCGCCGTTACGCAAAAGCCCGCGCAAGCGTTGTTGTCTATAGGGCCGCGTTGACCGCATTCCTATAGTGCGGGCACATTTCCCCACGCCTATATGACGCCCCCGCCGGTGGGCGTTAGCGCTCCAATGCAGCGCAAATGGGGCGCAATTACCCTTTCGCCTTGATCTGCTCGACAGACCCGCCAGCTTCGCGCCAAGCCTTGAAGCCGCCGATGATATGCGCCACCGGCTTCAAACCCATGTCTTGTGCGGTCTTGGCGGCCAGCACCGAGCGCATGCCACCGGCACAGAAGAATACGAACTTCTTGTCCTCGCCGAACTTTGGTTTGTAGTAGACGCTGCTTGGGTCGATCCAGAACTCCAACATGCCGCGCGTGCAATGGAATGCCCCCGGGACGACCCCCTCCCGCTCGCCTTCCCTGGGGTCGCGGATATCGACCAGAACCACATTCGGGTCCTTGGCCAGCTCGATCGCATAGGAGGCGCTGATTTCCTCAATCTGGCTCCGGGCCTCGTTGACCATGTCGGCAGAGCTGCGGTGGATGGTTTGCGGCATGGCGGGTTCCATTTGAGCGGGTGTTGCCCCGGACGATGTCTGTCACCGGGTAGGTCTGTCACACGGTATGTCCGTCACACGGTATGTCCGTCACGGGCGCCAAACACAAATCACGTCGCAATGACGGGTCGGATTTCCGGATGGTAAAGCTTTCCAGATCGCCCCGGCGCTAGGTATTGCCTGCAATGCTGCAATGCAATATACGACGCTTGTGTGAATTTGGCAGTGCAGCACCGCCGTCGGGCCGTGCACCTGCCCTGGGAGGCGTCTCATGTCTGCAGCCGTCGCAAAATCTGCTCCATCTCCCATCGCGGCCAAAAGGGACCTCTACGAGATCGGCGAGATCCCACCACTCGGGCATGTGCCGAAAACCATGTATGCCTGGGCGATCCGCAAGGAACGCCACGGCGAACCGGACACAGCCATGCAGGTCGAGGTGGTGCCAACATGGACACTCGATAGCCACGACGTCCTGGTTCTCGTGATGGCGGCCGGCGTCAACTACAACGGTGTCTGGGCCGCTCTCGGCACACCCATTTCCCCATTTGACGGCCACAAACAGCCATTCCATGTCGCCGGCTCTGACGCGTCGGGCATCGTGTGGGCCGTCGGCTCCAAAGTGAAGCGCTGGAAGGTCGGCGATGAAGTGGTGGTACACTGCAACCAGGATGACGGCGACGACGAGGAGTGCAACGGCGGCGACCCCATGTTTTCGCCGTCGCAGCGCATCTGGGGCTATGAAACCAACGATGGCTCGTTTGCCCAGTTCTGTCGCGTACAGGACCGCCAATTAATGCCGCGCCCCAAACACCTCACCTGGGAAGAGAGCGCTTGCTACACGCTGACACTCGCCACGGCGTATCGCATGCTGTTTGGCCATAAGGGCCACGAACTCCAGCCCGGCGACAACGTGCTCGTCTGGGGCGCATCGGGTGGTCTCGGCTCGTTTGCCGTGCAGCTTTGCGCAACCAACGGCGCCAATGCCATCGGCGTCGTCTCAGAAGATGATAAGGTCGACTTCGTCAAGCAGCTCGGTGCGCGCGGCGTCATCAACCGCAAAAAGTTCAACTGTTGGGGCCAGTTGCCGAAGGTCAGCACGCCCGAATACAACACGTGGCTGTCTGAGATGCGCAAGTTCGGCAAGGCCATCTGGGACATTACAGGCAAGGGTGTAAACCCAGATATCGTGTTCGAGCACCCCGGCGAAACGACGTTCCCAGTCTCGGTGCAGGTGGTCAAACGCGGCGGCATGGTCGTCATCTGCGCCGGCACCACAGGCTATAACCTGACCCTCGACGCACGCTATCTTTGGATGCACCAAAAGCGCGTCCAAGGCAGCCACTTCGCCAACCTGAAGCAGGCGTCCGCCGCCAACAAACTCGTCATTGAGCGACGCATCGACCCATGCATGGGCGAAGTGTTCGACTGGAACGACATCCCCAAGGCGCACATGCGCATGATGAAGAACCAGCACAAACCCGGCAACATGGCCGTTATGGTGTCCGCGCCGACAACCGGCCTGCGCACCTACGAAGACGTGCTTGAAGCAAGCGCCAAGCGCTTCGGGTGAGATGAGCTTTCGTGCGACCCGCAGCGAAGCCAACTGAACAGACAAGGCCCCACTCAGCAATCAGGGGCCCACTGAGCAATCAGGGGCCCACGCATGCTTACGTGTGGTGCGCCGAAACGGCCGCAAGCACTTCACCAGCGATCTGACGCGGCACAGCGTGAGCAATGTCGCCGAGGCTCAACACGCCGACCAGCCTCTTTTTGTCGTTCAGCACAGGCAGGCGCCGGATCTGCTTCTGCTCCATGATTCGCACGGCATCGGCGACGTCTTCGGTGTCGCGACAATAAACAATCCCGCTGGACATGACATCACCCGCGGTGAGCCTCGTGGCATCCTTGCCGGCGGCCACTGTCCGCATAGCGATATCGCGATCCGTGACCATACCGACCAGCTTATCCTTGTCGCCGATCGGGATGGCGCCAATATCGAGGTCACGCATCTTAGCGGCGATCAGTTGGATCGGCGTCGTTACTTCGGCCCATTCCGCCGTCTTGTGCATCGCATCTTTGACTTGCATAGCGGTCTCCATCGGTCGGTGGTCCCCTGAAAAGAGCCTGCGACCCTCTGGCGGCGGTGCGCTTTGACGAAGATCAATGGCGAGACGTCGCGTCGATGTAACGGGGTCAAAATCGGGTGAGGGCGCGGAAGCCGCAAACTGCCCCGATCCACGGAGGCTCTACCTTGACGGGCTTCATCGACGCTCCCGCTGACATTCTGAGCACGGCCGAAATGCGCGCGGCCGAAGGCAATGCCTTTGCGCGCGGTACCACCGGACTTGCGCTCATGGAGCGTGCTGGTGCGGCCGTCGTGGACGTTATCGCCGCGCGCTTCGGCGGCTTCGGATCGGCCGCTGTCCTGTGCGGACCCGGCAACAATGGCGGCGACGGGTTCGTGGTCGCACGGGGTCTGCAACAGCTTGGCATTCAGACAACGGTTTATACGTTGGCGCCGATCGAGGCGCTGACAGGCGACGCGAGGCTTGCAGCGGCCCGGTGGCAAGGCACATGTCGGCCATTCGCGGCCTCAGTTTCGCTGGACCGCTTTGACTTTATTGTCGACGCAATGTTCGGCATCGGGATCAACCGCGATCTTGATGGCATCGCGGCCGCGGCCGTCAGTGCCATGAACGCGGCACACGCAGCGGGTAAGACCCTCGTTGCTGTCGACATTGCGTCCGGCATCGATGGCGACACTGGAAGCGTGCGGGGTACAGCTGTGAGGGCGACCACCACTGTCACATTCCACCGTTTGAAACCGGGCCACGTTCTGGAGCCCGGACGCCACCACGCGGGCCGGATCGTTTGTATGGACATTGGTCTAGAGGCACCGGTAGCGCCGACCATAACAACAAATCAGCCCATGCTTTGGTCAGCCCAGCTGCCGCGCTTGGAGGCCACCACTCACAAGTATCGACGCGGTCACGCACTCATCCTTGCAGGTGGTCTGGAGGGCGTGGGTGCCGCTCGATTGGCGGCACGCGCGGCGCTGCGGGCCGGCGCAGGTCTGGTGACGATTGGCGCGCCATCGGACGCAATCGCGGCACATGCCGCGCGGGGACCGGATGCACTGATGGTAAGGGTGACCGACGGTGCGACGGGCTTGGCTGACATGCTCGCCGACGAACGGCGCAACGCCATCGTTATCGGTCCGGCCTACGGTCTTGGTGCTGGCACGCGCACGGCGGTCGCAACCGTCCTCGCCGCCAATCGGGCCACTGTTCTCGACGCCGACGCGCTCAGCAGTTTTGCCGGCGAAGCGTCTGCACTTTCAGCTTTGATTGTGTCGAGGCGCGCTGGCCAACCAGCCGTCGTCCTCACCCCCCACGCCGGAGAGTTTACGGCAGTGTTTGGCGCGTCGAACAAAAGCAAAATCGACCGCGCCCAACGCGCAGCCGATGTGACCGGGGCCATCGTCGTGTTCAAGGGCGCCGACACCGTAATCGCGGCGCCGGGAGGTAGAACGGCCCTCAACATCAATGGCACACCGTGGCTCGCGACGGCTGGCACCGGCGACGTTCTGGCCGGTCTGATTGGCAGCGCGCTGGCTCAAGGCATGCCTGGCTTTGAAGCGGCATGTGCCGCGGTCTTTCAACATGCCGCCGCGGCACAGCGCATTGGTTCAAGGCTGATTGCGGACGACTTGGCGGATGAGGTGCACCTGCACACGCCCGAATAGAGCCGACTGGCGTGAGAAACGACATACGGTCTCAGTGCGACATCAGGGTTGGAACCGTCATATGCTGGAGGATATGACGCGTGGCACCGCCGAAGACGTACTCGCGAAGGCGCAGATGGCCGTAACCGCCCATGACGAGCATCGTTGAGCCGCTCTCCTTCACTTCATTCAGCAACGCCCGACCGGCGTCAGCATCCGAGCCCTGAGCCGTCGCGTCCGAACAATTGACGCCGTGACGTTGCAATGCCTTTGCAATGTTGCTGACCGCCGCATCTGCGTCTGTTCCGTCCGTTGTTGGATCATCCGTCTTTGGCTTGACCCGTAGTACGCGGACGGACTCTGCTTTCTGCAGCAGAGGCAAGGCATCGAAGACGGCGCGCGCGGCCTCCCGACGATCGCTCCAAGCAACCAGGATGCGCAACCCATAGCTTGGAAAGGCGCCTGCGTTTGGCACAAACAGCACGGGACGCCCGCTCTGCAGCAGAAGCTCTTCCGGAAACTCCATCAGCATCGTGTCGTCCCAGGTAAGATCGCTCTGTGCGGCAACGATGAGGTCTGCGGTACGCACGTGCGTCATCAGCGCGTCGATCACCGAGGCCCGACCTGGTTCGACAAAGCACCATTGCTTCTTGAGTGCCAGACCAGGGCCTGCGTCTTCAAACATCTGACGGATGCGTTCTGCGCGCTCGCGGATCGAGGCGCGTCCGGCGGCAACGAGCGAACGTCCCATACCGAATGGTGACTTCAGGAGTTCCGGCAGCGAGACGAAAAGTCCAACCAGATGCGCATCGTGTTGGCGTGCCAGATCGACGGCGACGGCCAACGTTTTCTCAACACGCCGTTCGTCCGCCAGATGAACCACAATCGTTTTGTACATGCTGCACCTTGCGTTGGTTATGGGCCGACGGATGAGCTTTTGCAGAAAGCCGCGTGCAAGCCTTGATGTCGGTCAATGGGTTTGCGGGGACCGGTTTGTGCTGCCACGCTTGGTCTCTTTATGACGCATATCTGCCATCGAACGGTTGCAGCGCGCCTCGGGTCTGCAGCACCACCTCATCAGGTGAACCGTTGGCGTCGATGTGCACCCAATCGGGCACGCGCGGGGCGTTGGCCAGTTGCCGCTCAACGACCGCGACCGTCGCATCGGAAGCATCTCCACGGCGCGCAGCGACGCGCGCGCGCATCGCAAGAGGTGCGGCTTCGAGCCACAAGCCACGGAATGGCACATCCGCACGCGTTGCTATGGCTTCAATCGCGGTTCGTTCCGATTGCGTTGAGAACACGCCATCGACGATGACACTGTGTCCGGCGGCCAAGGCTGTCGCCGCGCGCTGGACAACGCGCTCGTAGGTCGCGCGGGTCTGTCGGTCCGAATACGCGTCACCTGATAGCCGATCCAATTCATCAACGCCGGCAAGCCATTTCCGTTCGAGGTCCGTTCGCAGGTGGAGCGCTCCCGGCGCGGCGCCGATCATCGGCGCAAGGGACGTTGCGAGCGTTGTCTTGCCGGTGCCGGAAAGTCCGCCGATTGCGATCAGACTGGGCGGGGCTGGTCGGAGATAGCTCGCGGCGCGTTTGAGCGTTTCGAGGACGTGCGCAATTTGACGACCACCGTCATCCGCAACAACAGCCGCGCGATCCAGACCGACCATGGCGCGCACGCATGCCCGGAGCCCCAGAAAGAGTGGTAACGCCTCAAGTCCCTTGAGGTCGAGCAGTTCGCCGGAGCGCCAGAGGTAGCGGTTGAGCAGTGTGTTCGCGTGGGCGCGCCCGCCCTTGCAATCGACATCCATCAACAGAAACGCGAAATCGTAGAGCGTGTCGATGGTGGCCAATCCCTCATCGAACTCCAGCGCATCGAAGGGGACGGGTTCGCCGTGCCAAAAGACAATGTTGCGCAAATGAAGGTCGCCATGGCAGCGGCGTATATGGCCCGCGGCGAGGCGTTCAAGGCGCACAGCAGTGGTATCCGCTGTGGCATGCTCCAGGAGCGTGGCGAGATCGGCGCTTAAGCCCCGCACAGCCGGAACGGTCGAGGCTGCGATCGCGGCGAGAACAGCGCCCGAAACGGCAGGAATGCGGTCAGATGCGGACGGCACGTGTTTGGCGTCACGATGATAAGCTTGAATGCGATCAGCAAGCGTCTTCATTATCGCGGTCGTCAGGGCGCTGCGATTGGCCATTTCCGACAACAGGTTGTTCTGCGGAAAGCGGTGCATACTGACGCCCCACTCAACGATCTCGCCCTGGTCGCCACCAATTGTGAATGAGCCGTCTGACGTCAGCCGGATCGCAATCAGACCGCGATAGAGCTCTGGCGCTTGCGCAGCATTGAGCTCAAGTTCGCGCAGACACACCCGGTGGCGCGCCTCGAGCGTCGAGAAATCGAGGTACGGCAGCCGCACGGCGCGTTTCACCTTCAGCACGTCGTCGTCGGCCAGGAAGACCAACGCGGCGTGGGTCTCGATCACGTCAACCCGATCGGGACGGTTCGGCCAGGATTGAGGCTTTCGCAAAGCGTCGAGCACAAGACGTTGATCGATATCGTTTGGCATGAGGTGGGCCTCGCGGAACACGGGCGTGTCTCGATAAGCGAATAGATTGCCCTGAAACAGTGTCTCAGTGTTTGATCTTGATCAGGGGCGCGCGTGTTAGCGACCGCATCACTATTCTACGCAAGCCCGCGGTGTTCACATTTCTGGCCGGTTTTGAGTGTCACGCATCCTTGTTCTCGGCTATCGGTGACGGCACCAACTTCGGCACCAACTCCGGCCGTCCTCATGTCCCCAACGCCTCGGCCCCGACGCATCCGCATCGCCGCGGCGCAGTATCCGCTGTCTGAGCTTGCAACGCTTGGTGACTATCGCGACAAGCTCGCGGACTGGGTCGGCCGAGCGGCAACTGACGGCGCAGACATGATTGTTTTTCCCGAGTATGGCGCGATGGAGTATGCAGCCGCTGCTGGTGCGGCGCCCGATCTTGCAGCATCCCTTGAAGCGGTCTCGGCAGCCCTACCCGAGATGGATGCCACCCACGCTGATCTTGCCCGTCGGCTTGGCGTACATATTCTCGCGGCCAGCGGTCCCTGTCGTCGTCCCGACGGCCGATATGTCAACCGTGCACGGCTCTTCACACCGGAAGGTCTCGTCGGGATTCAGGACAAGATGATCATGACACCGTTCGAGGTGACATGGGGTATTGCGCCGGGCGAAACGTTGCGCGTGTTCGTGACCCGGCTCGGGCGCATCGGGATCGCCATCTGCTACGATAGCGAATTCCCCCTGCTCGTCCGCGCGCAGGCCGAGGCAGCCGCAGACTTGATCTTGATCCCTTCGTGTACGGAATTTGTCTCGGGCTATCACCGCGTGCGCACGGCGGCCCTGGCCCGCGCGTTGGAGAACGGCTGCATCACCGTACAATCCCCGACCGTCGGCGAAGCACGCTGGTCACCGGCCGTCGATGTCAACACTGGTGCCGCCGGCATCTTCGGGCCCTCAGAAAAAGGCCTGTCAGACACCGGCGTCATTGCTCAAGGGCAGCTCAACGCGGTGGCATTCGTGACAGCAACAGTCGATCTGGGCGGTCTCGCCGAGGTGCGGGCGCGGGGTGAGATGCGCAACAGTCTCGACTGGGCGCGCCAGCCCGGCGCTCAACCGTTGGCCGGGCTTGTTGAGGTTGTGGATTTGCGGTGAGGGGCGGTTGTTACGCGCTGGAACAGAACGCACCGAGATCAGCGCGTTCCAGGTGACGATCTTAATTCCAGACGCAAATCATTGCGTCTCTCAGACGCGCTCCATCACGACAGCGATACCCTGGCCGACGCCGATGCACATGGAGGCAAGCGCATACCGTTTGCCGGAGCACTGCAACTCGCGAGCCGTCGAAAGCGCTATGCGCGCACCCGAGGCGCCGAGTGGATGACCAATGGCAATGGCACCACCGTTCGGGTTGACCCGCGGATCTTTGGCGTCGATGCCGAGACCCTTGAGGCAGCCAAGCACTTGGGCGGCGAAGGCTTCGTTGATTTCGATAATGTCCATATCGTTGATGGTCAGGCCCGCGCGCTGCAACGCCTTCTGCGCCGCCGGGACCGGGCCATAGCCCATAATGCGCGGCGCAACGCCCGCAACGGCCGTCGCCACGATACGCACCATCGGCTTTTTACCAACCTTTTCGCCAGCCGCCTTGCTCGCAACGATCAGCGCCGCCGCGCCGTCGTTGATGCCGGATGCGTTGCCAGCAGTGGTAACACCGCCTTCAAACAGTGCTCTAAGCTTTTTCAGGTCGTCGAGCGACGTCTGCGGGCGCGGGTGCTCGTCCGCGTCAACCACGGTGTCGGGTTTGCCTTTGGCTCCCGCCATCGTCACAGCCAGGATCTCGCCCTTAAAGAAACCAGCAACGCGCGCCGTCTCATATTTCTGCTGCGAAGCGTGAGCGAACGCGTCGCAATCCTCGCGCGTGAGCTGAAAATCGCGCGCCATATTGTCGGCCGTTTGCGGCATGGTGTCGGCGCCAAACTTCTTTTCGATCTGTGGGTTCGGAAACCGCGCGCCGATCTGCGAGTTGAAGATACGCATGTCGTTTGAGTACGGCGTCTCAGCCTTCGCCATGACAAACGGCGCGCGCGACATGCTCTCGACGCCGCCGACGATGGCAACGCTGGCTTCCTTGCAGGTGATCGCGTGGGCCGCGTGGATGAGGGCGTTCAGGCCCGAACCGCACAGCCGGTTGGTGACTGAGCCTGGAATTTCGATCGGCAAGCCGGCGAGCAAAAGGGCGTGCCGCGCAATGCAGCGGGAATCCTCGCCCGCTTGGTTGGTACAGCCAATGGTGACATCATCGAATTGATCGGGCGCGAAACCAGACCGGCTGACAACTTCCTTTATGACGCCGCCGAGCAGGTCATCGGGACGCACCTTGGCGATGCCGCCTGCCTGACGGCCGAACGGCGTGCGCAGACCATCGTAAATGTAAGCATCAAGCATCGGACCGGCTCCACCTTATGGGATTGCAACTTCTGGCCCGATCCAACAGGTCTGTCCAGAGTCAGGCGGCAGCCCGAAAGAGTGGTCGTACCCTGAGGGGTGGCGTCGCGCCTTGGCGAACGCGATGGCGGCCCGGCAAACTCTATGACACTATTTGCAATCCCGCAACCTGGCGCGATCCGTGTGCGCGATTTCTGTGCGCGATCCAAAGGACCAACCCGATGACCATGACGATACGCGCACTCAAACCAGACGATAAAGCCGCCTGGATTGAACTCTTCCGGGGTTACGTTACGTTCTACAAATCAACGGTCGCCGATGACGTGGTTGAGGAAACGTGGCTGCGTCTTCTCTCAGGCGACGAGCACGTGCACCGCGGTATGGTCGCCGTCGACGAGACCGACACTCCCATCGGCCTTGCCCACATCTTGTTCCACCGCTCGACCTGGTCAAAGACTTGGTATTGTTATCTCGAAGACCTCTTCGTACGCCCGGATATCCGCGCCAAAGGCGTGGGTGAAGCGTTGATCCAGGCCGTCTATGCCGAGGCTGATGCGCGCCAGGCGTCGCGGGTGTATTGGTCAACGCAGGAGTTCAACTATAGGGCGCGCGGCCTCTACGACAAGGTCGCGACCAAGACGCCGTTTCTTCAATACCGGCGCTAAACGCTGGCTCGGCCTGCAATACCGGCGCTAAACGCCTCGGCGGTCGCAAATCAGCCCTGGATTACGCCCAAAGATGTGGATGCATGCCATGGCCACGCCATGGTTGTGCGAAAAAGCCAAGACGGGGCGGAGGGGCCGCGCTAAGCTCAGGCGAGCCGAATCAGAGGATTTCCGTCGTGGGCGATACCACCAGCCGGTTTATTAAAACCACCGCTTTGGCAGCCGCCCGAGCCGCGTCTTCTGGTTTGGTGGCCCCAGTTTTTTTGCTGGCCCCAGTTTTACTGACCCTGACGTCGAGCCTGCTCGGAGCGTCGGCGCTTGCCCAAATGCCGTTTCCAGGCGGCGGAGGTGGTGGCGTTGTCATGTCGATGCCGCCCCCAGGGGCGGGCGGAAGCGTCGTCATGACCATGCCTCAACCGGCGGGCACGCCCCAAGCTGCAGCACCTGCAAAAGCCGCAACGGCCGCCCCAAAACCGAAGCCCAAGCCAAAACCCGTGACCACGGCCTCGACATCGGAGAGCGATGCTTCCGTGCCCGGTCGGCCGGGTCAATCGATCATCATGCTGGTCAACGATGAGCCGATCACCGCCTACGAAGTCGATATGCGCACCCGTTTTCTGGCCATGAGCTCGGGCGGAGCGGATGTCGCCAAAAAAGCCCAGGACAGCTTCAAAGCCATGGCGACGAGCGAGGCGACGAACGCCCGGTTCCGGGCCGTCGCCGAAGGTATTATACGCGACAACCAAGGCAAGAAGTCGCGTGAAGAGATCATGAAAATGATCCAGGACAGGCAGAAGGAGTTCGCGACCAGCCTGCAGAGACAGGCCCTGGAAGGCGCGCGCGCATCGTCTCTACCCAAGTTCCGCAAGGACGCGCACGAAGAACTGGTGGAAGAAAAGCTGAAACTGCAGGAGGCGCGCAAACTCGGGGTCGGTGTTGGCGACGAGGAAGTCAACCGGATCATCAAGGGCATCGCTGAGCGCAACAAGCTGACCGAGGCGCAGTTTGCAGCCAACATCAAGAATGGCGGCTCCGATATTTCTGTCATGAAGGCACGTTTCCAGGCGTCTCTGTCTTGGCGCGAAGTCGTGCGCCGCAAGTTTGCCGCCCAGATTTCGGTCAACCAGCGTGACGTCGACAAGTTCCTGGCCAACAGCCAAAAATCAGGCGAAGCCGTCGATACTCAGGAATTACAAGTTCAGAAGATCTCTCTGCCGCTACCGGCAAAGATTGATCAGGCGTCACTTGCCCAGCGGCAAGCCGATGCCGACAGTCTGCGCCGCAAGTTCGGCGGCTGTAAATCGACGGGACAGCTAGCCGCGACTTTGCCCGGAGCTAAGTTCGAAGACCTCAAGTTCATCCGCCCGTCGGCGACCAGTGAGCCGACACGCTCTTTCCTGACGTCGGCCAAAGATGGTGAAATGATCCCACCGCAAATGGGCGCTGGAAGCCTTGACATTTACACAGTGTGCGGCCGCCGCGAATTGAAAGTTGACGAGAAAAAGCGCGAGGAGGCCCAACAGGAATTGCAATCGCGCGAATTCGAGCAATTGGCCAACCGGTATCTGCGCGATCTGAAGCAGGATGCACTGTGCAGCGAGCCGGGCAGCGGCAATCGCGTCGACTGTTCGCGTAAGAACTGACCATGCGTGAGGCGGCCAGTCCAGACGGTCTGCCGCCTTTGCGTGAGGTGATTGAGGCCCATGGGCTAAAGGCTGATAAAAAACTCGGCCAAAACTTCATCATGGATTTCAATCTGACGCGGCGCATCGCGCGGTCGGCCGGGCCCCTTGAGGGTCGTACCGTGGTCGAGATCGGTCCTGGCCCCGGTGGGCTGACCCGCGCATTGTTCATGGAAGGTGCTGCTCGCGTCATCGCCATTGAGCGTGATGAGCGGTGTCGCCCGGTGTTGGAGCAGATCGCTGCGCAGATGCAGGACAAGAAGCTGCCAACCGTCGTGGACCTGCGCGATGAGGGCAACCACGAGAATCCCACGCGCCTCGTTGTCGTACCACGTTCGAATCGTGTCGAGGCAGACCGGCTCATGAGCCATCTGTTTGCGACCACCGACCTGGAGCGCACGCACCGCGTCAACATCAACGTGCTGGGTCTCGACGGCCGGCCACAGGTGAAAAACCTGCTGACGCTGCTCAGCGAGTGGCTG
>JANNXS010000232.1:0-18951 GCA_031409695.1 Hyphomicrobiaceae bacterium | reverse complement strand
GTGCCGCGCATGTGGGGCGGCATGACGAGTGCGAAAGAACTTCGCGCCATCGCCGACGTCGTCGATAAATTTAACATCCCCGCCGTCAAGTGCACCGGTGGGCAGCGCATCGATATGTTCGGGATCAAGAAAGAAGACCTGCCAGCCGTCTGGGCTGACCTCAACAAGGCCGGCATGATCTCTGGTGCCGCGTACGCAAAGGGTTTGCGTACGGTCAAAACTTGCGTTGGCACGGAGTGGTGCCGGTTCGGAACTCAGGATTCAACCGGGCTTGGCATCAAGCTCGAGAAGTTTCTCTGGGGCTCGTGGACACCGGCAAAATTAAAGCTTGCTGTCTCGGGTTGCCCGCGCAATTGCGCCGAAGCGACGTGCAAGGATATTGGCGTCATCTGCGTCGAGAGCGGCTACGACATCCACTTCGCCGGCGCGGCTGGTCTCGACATCAAGGGCACGGAGGTGCTCGGCCACGTCGAAACGGAAGCCGAAACGATGGAAGTCATTGGCGCGCTGACACAGCTCTATCGCGAGCAAGGCCGCTACTTGGAGCGCGTCTATAAGTGGGCAAAGCGCGTTGGCATCGACACCGTGCGCCAACAGATCATGACCGATACGGCCAAGCGCAGAGCGCTCTACGACCGCTTCGTCCTGTCGCAATCCTTCGAACAGAAGGATCCATGGGCCGAGCGTGTCGCGGGCAAAGAAGCACACGAGTTTGCCCCGATGGCAGACCTCACGACGCGGGTGGCGGCAGAATGAGCATCGACAGCTGGATCGATATCGGGGCCATCGCCGATATCCCCGTTCGCGGTGCGCGCCTCGTCAAGGCTGCGCATGGCTGCATCGCCGTCTTCCGCACGGCCGACAACGAAGCCTTCGCGATTGATGATGCGTGCCCGCACAAGGGTGGACCGCTCAGCCAAGGCATTGTTCACGGCACATCAGTCACGTGCCCATTGCACAGCTGGGTGATCGGCCTAGATACGGGCGTGGCGCAAGGTGCCGACAGTGGCCGCGTGCGGACGTATCCGCTGCGCCTCGAGAACGGTCGCATTCTGCTCAACCGTGCATCACTCGACATTGCGCGGGCAGCTTGAGGCCCGGACTTGAGGCCTGGATGAAGTCACCAACCATGACGACAACCAGCACCACTTGCCCCTACTGCGGCGTCGGTTGCGGTGTGCTGGCAACGCCGCAACCCGACGGACGAGTTGAGATCAAAGGCGATCCCGCGCACCCCGCCAACTTCGGCCGCTTGTGCTCCAAAGGCGCGGCGCTCGGCGAAACACTGGCACTCGACGATAGGCTTTTACATCCGCATGTTCACGGTGAGCGCACCACGTGGGATACGGCCCTCAACCTTGTCGCATCGCGTTTCACCGAGACCATCGCACAGCATGGCCCCGACAGCGTTGCCTTTTACGTTTCTGGCCAGATTTTGACTGAGGACTACTACGCAGCCAACAAACTGATGAAAGGTTTCATCGGCTCAGCCAACATCGATACCAACTCGCGGCTTTGCATGGCTTCATCGGTCGCTGGTCACAAACGCGCGTTTGGATCCGACACTGTCCCGGGCTGCTATGAGGATCTCGATCAGGCCGACTTGGTTGTGCTTGTCGGCTCAAACCTCGCTTGGTGCCATCCGGTTTTGTTTCAGCGCCTGGTGGCCGCGAAGGAAGCGCGTGGAACCAAGATCGTTGTCATTGACCCGCGTCGCACAGCCACCGCCGAGATCGCGGATCTACATCTCGCACTTGCGCCCGGCACTGACGTCGCTCTGTTCAACGGCCTTCTGCTCGCGATCGCTGGTGGCAACGCGACGGATCGCGCCTTTCTAGACACGCACACGTCAGGCTTCACCGCGACCTTCAAATCGGCCTCGAATATGCCGATCCGCGAAATCGCTGACATCACCGGCATTCCGGCAACGCAGCTGCATACCTTCTACGATCTGTTCGTGCGAACCGAGCGCACCGTCACGATCTACAGCCAGGGCGTCAACCAATCGATCGCTGGCACCGACAAGGTCAACGCGATCATCAACTGCCATCTCGCGACGGGCCGCATCGGTCGCCCTGGCATGGGACCTTTTTCAGTCACAGGCCAGCCAAACGCCATGGGCGGCCGCGAAGTTGGCGGCCTCGCAAATATGCTGGCAGCCCACATGGAACTCGCAGATCCTGAGCATCGCCGCATTGTGCAGGCATTCTGGCAATCGCCTCGTATCGCCGACAAACCTGGCCTCAAGGCTGTCGACATGTTTCGCGCCGTTGGCGACGGGCGCGTCAAGGCATTGTGGATTATGGCGACCAACCCGGTCGACAGCATGCCGGACGCAAACGCGGTGCGCACGGCGTTGTCGGCTTGCCCGTTTGTGGTGGTCTCCGATGTCACGCGCCACACCGACACCACCGCGCACGCGCATGTTCTGCTGCCAGCCCTTGCCTGGGGCGAAAAGAGCGGCACCGTGACCAACTCCGAGCGTCGCATTTCGCGCCAACGGTCGTTTCTCTCAAACCCTGGTGAAGCGCGTGCAGATTGGTGGCAAATGGCGCAGGTCGGCCGCCGCATGGGCTTTGCAGGAGCCTTCACATGGACATCGCCTGCCGAAATTTCAGCTGAGCATGCGCGTTTGACGGGGACAGAAAATAGCGGTGCACGCGATCTCGACCTCTCAAATATCGCCGGGCTCGACGAGCGAGAGTACGATGCGTTGCAGCCGTTCCAATGGCCGCACAATCGTGAGCGCATGTTTGCTGACGGGCAATTCTTTACGCCGGACCGTAAGGCCCGCCTTATACCGACGCCCTATCGGCCACCGGCCGTCACCCCAAATGAGGCGTATCCCTTGATCCTCAACACGGGCCGCATTCGCGACCAGTGGCACACCATGACACGCACCGCGAAGACCGCGCGCTTGATGAGCCATATCGCTGAACCGTTCCTTGAGCTGCACCCCGAAGATGCCGCTAGGTATGGTCTCGCACCGGCCACGCTCGCTCATGTGACAAGCCCACACGGGGACGCCGTGCTGCGCGTTGTCGTCAGCCCGCGCCAACGTAGAGGCTCCGTGTTCGCACCAATCCACTGGACCGACACGCAGGCAAGCAATGCGCGCATCGATGCCCTGATAGCTGGCGCGGTCGATCCGGTGTCCGGCCAACCGGAGTTGAAAGCAGCACCCGTCGCTGTCCACTCGTTTGCCGCCAAATGGTTCGCGTTCGCCGTCAGTGTTGCCCGGCCCGATGTCTCCAGTGCCGGTTACTGGGCGCTGGCACGTGCAGCAACTGGCTGGCGTGTCGAATTGGCGGGCCTTAGCGCACCCGATGATTGGAGCGATGCCGCACGGGATTTGTTTCACATCCGCGATGGCGTTGAACTGCTTGCCTATCACGATCAAACGAGTGGCCAGTATCGGTGCGCGGCGTTCCATGACGAGCGCATGATTGCGGCGCTGTTCGTCGCCCGCGAACCGGTCGCCGTTTCGCGCTCCTGGTTAAGCGAGCGGCTCGGCAAATCGTTCGACACGCCACACGCCCGGCTCTCGCTCCTTGCTGGCCGCAGTGGCGACGCGGCCCAAGACGGCGGGCCTCAAGACAGGGGCGCCATCATTTGCGCGTGCTTTGATGTCGGCCAGAACCAGATCCTCGCCAGCGTCGCCTCAGGATGTCGCAGCGTGGCGGCGGTCGGGGCCGCAACGCAAGCCGGCACGAATTGCGGCTCTTGCCGGACAGACATAGGGAGGCTCATCAATGGCGCGTGCACCCAGAAAGCCAGCTGAACAACAGCCACCGCGCATGGGCGCGCTGGCGAAGTTGCCGATCTTCCTCGATCTCGCGGGCAAGCGCGCCGTCATGGCGGGCGGTACGGCGCCAGCTGCCTGGAAGGCTGAACTTCTTGCGGCGGCAGGCGCGGAAGTCCATGTCTACGCGACCGAAGTCGGTCCTGAGATGGCAGCTTTGTTTGAGCGTGGCGCTGCGGCTGGCATGTTGCACCACCATGCGCGGACGTGGGCGCTTGATTGTTTTGCCGGTTCGGCGATCGCTCTTGCGGACGCAGAGTCAGGTGCAGAAGCGCAGGCGTTTTTCTGCGCCGCTCGCGCGGCCGGCGTTCCAGTCAACGTGATAGATAAGCCCGCCTACTGCCAATTCCAGTTCGGCTCCATCGTCAATCGGTCGCCCATTGTCATTGGTATTTCGACGGACGGCGGTGCCCCAATACTCGGCCAGGCGATACGGCGGCGCATCGAGACGTTGTTGCCACCAGCACTGGCGCACTGGGGACAACGCGCAAAAGACATCCGCGCGGCCGTGTCATCGCGCCTCAGTCCAGGACCGCCGCGACGCACATTCTGGGAGCGGTTTGCCGAGCGCGCTTTTGGCCCCGCGCCGTCGACCGATGTTGATCGCGAACTCGCGACCCTGCTTGAGGACATAGCAAGCGGGACGTCCAACGACCGTGGCCGCGTCACACTGGTTGGCGCCGGGCCGGGTGATGCCGATTTGCTCACGCTCAAGGCAGTGCGTGCGCTGCAATCGGCTGATATCATTCTGTTCGACGACCTCGTCTCAGACGGCGTCCTCGAACTCGCGCGCCGCGAGGCAAAACGCATGATGGTCGGCAAGCGTGGTGGCCGCGACAGTTGCAGCCAAGACGACATCAACGCACTCATGCTCAAGCTCGCAAAGCAAGGCAAACACGTTGTGCGATTGAAGTGCGGTGACCCCATGATTTTTGGCCGCGCTGGCGAAGAACTCGCGATGTTGGCCGCGCACGGCATCGCAGTAAGCGTTGTTCCCGGGATCACCGCGGCATCCGCCATGGCCGCACGGCTTGGTATCTCGTTGACCCACCGCGATCATGCGCAGTCGGTCCGCTTTGTAACGGGGCATGCGCGCAATGGCACGCTCCCGGACGATCTCGACTGGCGAGGGCTGGCCGACCCGCACACCACGTTGATCTTTTATATGGCGGGCAACACGGCGCAGTTGATCTCTGATCGGTTGATCGCAGCAGGGCTCGCGGCCTCGACACCCGCCCACATCGTTGCCGGCGTCACACATGCAGACGAGGCACATTGGAGCGGCAGCCTCAGCGATCTAGGGGCGGGACTATCGACGATAGACAGGCGCTTGCCCGTCCTCATTGGCATCGGATGCGCACTGACCGCGGCTTCCAACACCCTTCATCATCAAGACGCCGAGGAGCAGTTGCAGCGCGGTATCACACCCGGCTGAACACCAGCGTTGCGTTGGTGCCGCCGAAGCCGAAGCTGTTCGACATGACCGTGCCCAGCCCCGCATTGTCGGCACGTTTGCGCTGGATGGGTACGTCTGCGAACGCCGGATCAAGTTCTTCGATATGGGCACTTTCACAGATAAAATCGCCCTGCAGCATGAGCAGCGAGAATATCGCCTCCTGCACACCGATGGCCCCGAGCGAGTGGCCTGTCAGCGATTTGGTCGAGGCAATGGGCGGCATGTTGCCGGCGCCGAACGCATCGCGAATGGCTGAGATCTCGCGCTCATCGCCGACGGGCGTGCCGGTGCCGTGCGGGTTGATATAGTCGATCTTAGGCGTGCCCTTGGCCTCGAAACCTTTCATGGCCATCTGCATGCAGCGCTTCGCGCCTTCGCCAGACGGCGCGACCATGTCGAACCCGTCAGAGGTGGCACCGTAGCCGATGATTTCGCCATAGATCTTGGCGCCGCGCGCCTTGGCCCGTTCGTATTCCTCAAGCACCAGAACGCCGGCACCGCCGGCGATGACGAAGCCGTCGCGGTTCTTGTCATAGGCGCGGCTGGCTGTGGTCGGGCGGTCATTGTAGCGCGACGACATAGCCCCCATGGCGTCGAACATGTTCGACAGGCGCCAGTCCAATTCTTCGCAGCCACCGGCAAACATGACGTCTTGCTTGCCCCACTGGATCAACTCAGTCGCATTGCCGATACAGTGCGCCGACGTCGCGCACGCCGATGAGATCGAATAGTTGGTGCCTCTGATCTGGAACGCAGTTGCGAGTACGCCGGATGGCCCGGAGCACATGGCCTTCGGCACTTCAAACGGACCAATTTTCTTCGGACCGCCGCTTTTGATGGTTGTCTCGGCTGCCTCAACAATGGCGACCACTGACGGGCCGCCGGACCCCATGATGATGCCGGTGCGCTCGTTGACGACATCGGTCGGCTCAAGGCCTGCATCACGGATTGCTTGCTCCATCGCCACGTAGTTCCAGGCCATGCCCGCATTCATGAAACGCTTCGGCTTGCGCGGCACAGCGGCCCCCCAGTCGAGCGTCGGCATGCCGTGCACCTGGCACTTAAAGCCCAGTTTGGCGTATTCTTCAGCCCGCGAGACCCCCGATTTGGCCTCGCGCAGGGATGCCGTCACCTCCTGTGCGGTGTTGCCAATCGACGATACGATGCCCATGCCGGTTACGACGACACGTCTCATAGGGGTGCGTTCCTGCTTGCGTGTGTATTCGCGGCCCTCCCCTAGCACAGGCGCGCCGCTGTCCATAGACAACGATCGCCGATCACGTTGCCTGTGTGTGTTCGCGTTTGGTTCGGAAGTCTGTCGCGGCTGCCAAAGCGCCGTCGCATTCTTGCCGCCTCGGCCGGGAGATCCTATGTGCAAGCGACCTTGAAACGGTGCTGCCGTTGGTCACAACGGACTGGGGGATGACCTGAGACCGCAGTCGCCGTCCTTTGCTGATCTTTTGACACCGACGGTTCGCCTCGGGGTAACGGGGCTGTCGCGTGCCGGCAAAACCGTGTTCATAACGGCTCTTGTGCGCAATCTTCTGAGCGGAGGGCGGCTGCCATTTTTTTCGGTCATGGGGGAGAACCGGTTCCACCGGGCCTATCTGGAACCGCAGCCCGACGACGACGTGCCGCGCTTTCCCTACGAGGACCATCTTGCTTGCCTCGCCGCCGATCCGCCCATCTGGCCGGCCGGGACCACGCGCATCAGCCAATTGCGTGTCACAATCGAATACACTTCAAAGCGCCTGTTGCGCTCGGTCACGGGCCGAATAACCGGCGGCGTCAGTCGGTTACATGTCGACATCGTCGATTATCCTGGCGAATGGATCGTCGATCTCGCACTGCTCAACCAAGACTACGCGACCTGGGCAAACCGCGCCTTGGTTGATGCACGCACGTCGGACCGGCGAGGTGCGGCCGTTGAATTCCTTGCCTTCGCCGATGACCCAAGACAGCTTGCCGGCGACAGTGAGCCGGTGGCGATCGAGGGCGCGAAACTGTTTACGCGGCATCTTGGGTCGGCGCGTGCTGCGGCTCCGGCGCTCTCGGCCCTGACGCCCGGCCGCTTTTTGATGCCGGGCGACCTCGACGGCTCGCCTTTGCTAACGTTTTTTCCGCTCCCCGAGGGACATCCCGACGGCCCGCTGCGCCGGCTCATGACGGCCCGCTTCGAAAGCTACAAGACGAAAATCGTGCGGCCGTTTTTTCGCGATCATTTTGCTAAACTCGACCGGCAAATCGTTTTGATGGATGCGCTCTCGGCGCTCAACCGCGGGCCGGACGGTGTGCGAGAACTGGCCGACGCCATGGCGATGGTGCTCGAGCCATTTCGCACGGGTGCGAGGACGTTTGGGCTGAACGTGTTTCGCCCACGCATCGACAAGCTCGTGTTCGCCGCGACCAAGGCTGACCATCTCAACCGTCAGAGCCATGAGCGCCTCGACGCTTTGATGCGCGTGTTGGCCAATCGCGCGATTCTGAAGGCGTCAGATGCCGGCGCGAACGTGCAGGTGCTCGCCATGGCCGCCATCCGCGCGACACGCGAGGCCGAGATGACAAGCAACGGTGAGGCGTTGCCGTGCATTGTCGGCATTCCGCTGGCCGGCGAGCATGTCGGTGACATCACGTTCGACGGCAAGACGGAGACGGCGCTGTTTCCAGGCGATTTGCCGGTCGATCCATCGGCGCTACTGCTGGACAGAGCCACGGACAAAGCCACCGGCGGTGTCTATGGTGACGATGTCCGCGCCCTGACATTTCGCCCGCCGCGCTTGATTCTCCAGACCGGAGGCGGCCAGCAGCCGGCGCCGCCGCACATCCGCCTCGACCGCGCGCTCGAATTTCTCATTGGAGACCGGTTGCGATGAGTGATGTGTCCAACGGGCAACCGCGCAAGCCCCGCGTTTTCAAGATCGACGATCCCGGTCTGAAGGAAACCGCGCCTCGCCCGGAGACAGTGGATCATGGCCCGGCGTTTCCTGGCCAGGAGCCGGCGTCGCAGGCCGGCCCGCCATCGGCGATGCCAGCACGTTTCGATCTCGACCGCGGCATCCGATGGGGCTCGCTGTTGGTTGCGGCCTTAACGGCGGCCGCCAGTCTCGCGTTGACCATCTGGTTCTATCGACTGGTCTCGGTCGCGATCTGGCAGGACGATTGGATTGGCTTGACGTTACGGGGTCTCGTCGGGATCGCTGCCTTTGCGGCTACCGTATTGCTGCTGCGCGAGGTGTTCGGTTTCTTCCGTTTGAAGAAGCTTGGACGTTTGAAAGCCGAGGTCGCAGCGGCGATCGCAACCCCCACCGCCAAGGTCGATATGGCCATCGCGGCCAAGCTGCTCGCGCTCTATGGCCGCCGACCCGAGTTGCGATGGCAGTCACAAAAGCTCACCGAACACATGCGCGACGTGCACGATCCCGGCGCGCTCCTGCAGCTGGCCGATCGCGACCTGATGCCGGAGATCGACGGCGCCGCTCGGCGGCTGGTCACCGTGTCATCGCGTCGGGTTGCCATGGTCACGGCATTCTCACCCTTTGCCATGCTGGCCTTCGGCTTTGTCGCTGTCGAAAACATCCGCCTCATCCGTCGCATCGCCGAAATTTACGGCGGCCGCCCTGGTTTTGCTGCAAGCCTCGGCCTGACGCGTCGCGTGATCCTGCACCTGCTCGCCTCGGGCAGCCTTGCGCTCACGGACGATCTGCTCGGCCAATTCATCGGTCAAGGGGTACTGCAGCGACTGTCGCGTCGGCTCGGCGAAGGCGTGTTCAACGGTACGGTAACGGCCCGTGTCGGCGTTGCAGCGATCGACGTGCTCCGGCCACTGCCATACCTTGTCGCTCGCCCTGTCCGCGCTCGGGACATTGTCGCTGAAGCCCTGTCGGATTTGTGGGGCACCGCCAAAAAAGGCGACGGCATGATGGGTTAGGATGTGTGATGCGTTACCGTCGATGCGCGATTGCTTCGCCGCGGTCGTGTTTCAAACATCAAAGTGATGACGGACTTTGACGCGGAGTGGCGTTGAGCACACGCAGCACTGCAGAGTTCGCAGATGTCGAGATCTGTAATGTGTCAGGGCTGTGACCGGGAGAAACGCGCGGTCGCGCCACCTCAGACACCGGACGTCCTTGTCGTCGGGCCGCCCAGCGCTCCGTTATCCCGTCGGCCGCCAAGCCGTCCTGGTCGCGCGCATGACGCGCGTCTTGCGGCAACGCGCCATCGAACAGGTCAGTCTGCGGCTGTTTCCGTGACCACGTTTGGCCTCGCCACTATTGGCCAAGACCGTAGCCTCGCGAACGCGATCATTCGCCGGGTTGGCTGAAATTGCTTGCGATCCAGGCGGTGGCGCTGGCGCGGGTCAGTTTGTAGGAGGGTGCCACCCTTACCTGCGCGAGGAGGTCGCCGACACTATTACGCGCGGAGAGCTGGCCGTGAGGGTTGTCGTCATCCGGGACAATGTCGAGGTTCACCAGAACTAAGGCTGAGCGAAAGGCAAACGGCCAACCCGTATCCGGCTCATCTGTGTCTAAATTGATTTCAATGCTCTGGTGCAGCTGCGCGTGTCGTTGTTGCTCGTGGCGGCGGACAAACTCGGCGGCCGTCTTGACCAGCGTGATGAACGCTTGGCTGTCCAGGGGTTTCGGGTTCTTCTTGTCCCGCCCCATCGTCCACGGCCCGACCAATGCCGGCTCAGGCTCGCCATCCTTGATCATGGCGACGGCCCAGCCGTCATCATCCTCGTTCTTGATCACTCGCGCCGTCCAACCGTCATCGGCCCAGAGCGTCGGTTCATGGATGGGGATGTGGGTCATGCGAGAAGGTCCGTCTTGAAGGGTCCGCCATAAAGGGCAACCTCACCTACACAACCGTCGTGCCTTTTTGCCGCGCGCGGCTCGAGGGCGAACATCAGAAGAGCCCGTTCCAGTGAAGCCGCGTCGTTGTGCGGCGCGGTATGGCCAACACCAGACGCCCGCCCCGTCCTGTGCGCCCCACCTTATACCGCCCTCTCGCTTACCCGGCTCGGTCGGTTACGCCGCCTTGCGCACATCGCCGGTCAGCCAGCAACCGATGTCTGGGTCCTTGCCATCGGCGAGCGTCACAGCCAGCCGTGACGGCCGCCCCATGGCCTCGCCCTGACGAACACGGATGGTCTTGCGTGTGCCAATCAAACCGTAGTGGCGCAGACCATAGATCAGGGCCGTCGCGGCGATGCCGGTTGCCGCGTCTTCGGGGAAACCCGAGGCCTTTGGAAACTGACGCGCGTGGTAGGTCCGCTCATCGTCCCAGTCACAGGCAAACGGATACAGGCCGGTCGAGCCGATCTCTTCACATAGTTTTTCCATGCGCTCGAAATCCGGCGTCAGCTGATTGACCGTCACCGGGGACACGAGCGGCACGAGCGTTTTCACGCGCGACGTGGCGGCGTTGAGGATCGGCAGGTCCAGGGTCTCCCGGTCGGTGATGCCGAGCACGTCGAGGATCGCCGCGCGGTGCATCGCGTCGACCTCGGTGACCTTGCCTGTTGGCTGCGATATGGCGACGGCACCCGTGTCCGATATGCGCGTGTGCACCACGCCCGACAGGGTCTCAACGCGCACGCCGCCGGGTTTCAGCCGCCCCTCGCGGGCGAGCAACCACGTCGTACCAAGCGTTGAGTGGCCACACATTTCCATCTCATGCAGAGGCACAAAAAAGCGATAGCGAACATCTGCGCGTTTTGGGTCGGTGGGCTTCATGACGAAGCCGGCTTCATGGCCGTAACTCTCAGCAATCCGCTGCATGTCAGCCGTCGACAACCCGTCAGCATCGAAGGTAACAGGTGCAGGATTGCCACCGCCTGGGCCCGCCACAAAGACGTCGACAAGTTCGGTGCGAATGTCGGTCATAGGGAGCCTCTTGCAGGAGCCAATTCCATCGCCGGCCAGTTCATTTGCGTGTGCGGCCACCGCTCGACGCCCGACGCAGCGAAACAGCCGACGCACTGCTCTAGTGTCGGTCGAGTTATGCATACGGATACCAACGGGGCAACGTCAGACTGTCGCAATCGCCGCTGCCCCGAGATGCAGTGCGCAACGAGACTTGCGCGACGCGACGACACGATCGGTTCTTGTCCAGCGCATGAAACTGCGGCAGGGCTGCCTTATGGTCCCCCAAGATCTGATGTCGCTGGAGCGTTTTGAGCAGCACGCCTGGATGCGGCTCGAACAGGCTGTTGGCGATCCAACCTCAGCATTTCACACCCCTGTTGTGGCAACGATCAGCACCGATGGGACCCCGGCCATGCGCACCGTGGTGTTGCGTGCGGTTGATCCTGCGACGCGCACCGTGCGCTTTCATACGGATTTGCGTTCGGCAAAAATCGCACAGCTGCGGGCGACACCACGCGTGGCCATGCTTGGCTATGACGCTCAGGCAAAACTACAGCTTCGCCTGACCGGTGTGGCGCACGTCCACGCCGATGATCGCGTTGCGGCCGACGCCTGGGCAACATCGCGTGCAACGAGTTTGATCTGTTACCGTCAAGACCCTGGGCCCGGAACGCCACTCCTTGATCCCACGCTGACCGACAGCTCGCGGTCCGGTGGTTACGAAAACTTTGCAACCGTCGTAGTCACCATTGAAACGACGGAGGTGCTTTACCTCCATCGGACCGGCCATCACCGGGCGCTTTTCATCGGCAACGGGTGCACCGCGCAACGGACATGGCTCGCACCCTGACCGACGAACTGTTGGGGTATGGTGGCCCCATCAAAACACGCGGCCCGACAGCCGCGCCTGACATCCGCGCCTTGCGCCCCGGTCAAGCCTGCCGTATTCCCTGCGGCACACAGGCCAAAAGGCCGGAGCGTCCGTAGCTCAGCTGGATAGAGCACTCGCCTTCTAAGCGAGTGGTCGCTGGTTCGAATCCAGCCGGACGCGCCACTTGATATCAAGATGATAGCGTGTTGTTTTTAGCACCGGATTTGGCTCGGATGCGAAGGGGGCAAGTCTCAGGCGATCGCGTCGAGGCCCTTCGCCTTGATCAGCGCCAGGAGCTTGAGCGACGGGCCTGACGGGCATTTCTCGCCGCGCTCCCATTCGCCAACGAGTTTAACCGCCACGTTTAGATGGCGGGCGAGCACGGCTTGGCTGACGCCTTCCCGTTCGCGTAGCGCCGCGACCTCCTTGGCCGACAGCTTCTCGACCGTCGTCAGGCACGACGCATCGAACTCGCGCATCGTCTTCTTGTCGATGACGCCGACATCGTGCGCGTCGGCCATTGCCTCGTGGACGGCCGCCAGAATCTTGCTTTTGTAGGTCTTAGTCATCGCACTTCACCTCGATCCATTTTTCAGCCGTTACCAGTGCGGTAACGTCCTTGTCATTCCAACCCAGCATCTCGGCGGCAGCCTTCCGCAAGTTCTTCAACTCGTCATCGTCGATATTGTCCTGATCGCTCTTGGCGAAGCCGAACAGGAACACCGGGCGGGTCTCGGAGCGGTAGGCGATCAAGGTCCGATAGCCGCTGGAGCGGCCTTGTCCCGGCGGCGCGACGCGCTGCTTGATGACCTGCCCACCGAGGTCGGCATCCACGACGCCGCGATCGGCACGCTCGATGGCCTCGCACAGGAGGGGGTCTCCAATTCGCTCCTTGCGGGCGAAGCGCACGAAGGCTCGCGTCTTGAATATCCGCACCGGTCCTCCGTGTTTGATTAGCCGCCAATATACTACCCTATGGGTAGTAAAACAAGAGATGCCTCCGCTAGTGTGACGGAAGTGCCAAACGCACCCCCTTCAAAGTCCGTCGCGCAAGGTGTCACAAATATTTACACAGCAATTTCACACATAAAAGTTCGTGGTTTCATCCAGCCGGGCGCGCCAATTCACCATCGAAGAGTCGAACTCCAGTGAACCCGCGATGTGTGTCGTCGGAGCGGTTGGTCGTTCTGGTCGTGGTCCAGCGGTTGGGTCCCTCGTTCGGGTCACGATCAACACAGATATGCTTAAACGCCGTCAGAAGGTGGTGCGTAACGAGCGGTGCCTGTGGAGGGGTCACCTCGCGACGGCCGTGGGTGGTGGGTCGAAGTCGTGCGAGCTGAACAGACTTTGCGCGTTCGTCGACAAAAGGAATTCAGCGAAGGCAGCCGCCGCGGGCGACGCCCGTGGCGTGAGCGCAAGGCGTTGGTCAAGAGGACTGTGCAGCGCCTGAGGCACGGCAGCTGTCACCAGCTTTGTGGCCATGGCCGGGGCACGCGCGGTGCTGTGGCTGACGATGCCAAGCGCTGCCGATCCTGTCGCCACATACTGCGTCGCCTGGGCAACATTTTCGCCGTAGACCAAGCGTGGGCGAAACAGCTCAAACAGATTGCGCGCGCGCAGCACCTCTACGGCGCGCTGTCCGTAGGGCGCGTGCTCGGGATTGGCGATGGCGATCCGAAAACCAGTGCCTGCACGCAGCATCGTTGCAATATCATCGAGTGGATCGGCGGCGAGCAGGGCCTGATGAAACGCCTCCCCCCGGCGCGCGGCGAGAGCCAGGCGGCCACGGGCATAAATCGGGCCCGCCGCGGTTACGACGCCGTCCTGGACGAGTTCAAGCACGAACCTCTCATCGGCGGCGAGGAAGACCTCAAAGGGGGCGCCTTGGCGGATTTGCCGGGCGAGGTTGCCGGTCGAACCATAGGTGATACGGGCGCTTGTGCCACTCCGGCCCTCGAACGCCGCTGCGATCTCAGGCAACACGACCTGCAAGTCGGAGGCGGCCGCAATCCGCACCGGTTCGGCGGCGTTCGCCTTGCGATGGGCCAACACACTCGCGGCGAGCAGCCCGACTGTGAGGGATCGACGGCTTGGTTTGTCATGTGCGTGCGTCATCACCGGTTGTATGCCGGAGGCGCAGGGAGCTTGCCAATCGAAACTGTCGGCTGGAATGGCCTTGCAGTGACATGCTAGACGTGCCGATCTGTGTCGCGCGGGGATGGCATGTTCAACGAAGCCGAACTATCGAAGAAAATTCTTGAGTTTGCCACGACCTACGAGGCGTGGGTCATACCACTCGTGTTCCTGCTGGCTTTTTTCGAAAGCATCGCGTTCGCATCACTGGTGCTGCCGTTCTGGGGCATTCTGGTGGC
The DNA here is from genome assembly GCA_031409695.1 of Hyphomicrobiaceae bacterium. GTDB lineage: Bacteria > Pseudomonadota > Alphaproteobacteria > Rhizobiales > Hyphomicrobiaceae > JABFRJ01. The sequence continues at coordinate 4,583 of JANNXS010000232.1, read as the reverse complement.
GCTCGGGGCCGTCCTTGGTGCCGCTGGCGGGTTCCAATACTGGAGCATTCTGATCGCCGCCGCCGTCGGCGCCGCGCTTGGCGACTGGGTCTCATTCTGGCTCGGCAAACATTACGACAAACAGATCCGCGGCATGTGGCCGATTCGTAACTATCCGGGCATGATGGAACGCGGTGAAAAGCTGTTCGCTGACTACGGCGCTTGGGCGATCGTGATCGCGCGCTTTTCAGGCCCGCTGCGCGCGGCTGTGCCGATTATCGCGGGTGCGGTGAACATGAACTGGCGCACGTTTCAAATCGCCAACTGGTCTTCGGCTTTCCTGTGGTCAGCGGTGCTGATCACCTTTGGCGACGTGTTCGGACGGGTGCTCGCGAAACTGTTCGGTGGAGGGTAAACACGCATGTCGGCACGTGCAACGGTTGCGGTGGTGGGTGCTGGGCCTGCAGGCCTTGTTGCAGCCCTAGCTCTGGCCCGCGCTGGTGCGGCCGTGACGGTCATTGCGCCGCGACTGACGGCTGATGGCCTGGCGACCGACACGCGTACGTTTGCGGCTCTTGGCGGCAGCCTTGATCTGTTCAGGCACCTCGACCTGTGGACGGCTCTTGATCCGCACACCGCACCCCTGCGCGGGATTCGTCTGATTGACGACCGTGGCGGGCTTTTGCGGGCACCAGAAGTTCTGTTTCAATCTAACGAAGCCGGTCTCGACCAGTTTGGCGCCAATATTCCCCAGGCCGCATTGGGAGCAGTACTGGCGGACGCCGTCGACCGTGAGGCCACCATCACCTGGGCCGACACCACCGTTGTCGCACTCATGCCAAGCGCTGAGGATGTGCGTGTCAGCCTTGCCCATGGACCTGACGTCACCTTCACAATGGTCGTTGCGGCGGATGGGCGCAATTCGATCGGGCGGGCGGCGGCTGGCATCGAGACCAAGGCCTGGACCTATCCGCAGACCGCAATCGCGTGCGCCTTCACCCACAGCCGTCAACATCACGGCATTTCGACCGAGTTTCACCGCGCCGTCGGACCATTGACGACGGTGCCGATGCCAGATGACGCGAACGGCCATCGATCAAGCCTTGTCTGGGTCGAAACCCATGGGCGGGCAGCCGAACTGAAGGCCATCGACGAACCGTCTTTTCTGGGCGCGCTGACACATCGTCTGCAAGGCTTGCTTGGCACCCTATCGTTGCTCGGGCAGCGTGCCGCGTTTCCGCTGGCCGGGCTTGAGGCCCAAACCATGGCGCGCAACCGAATCGCGCTGGTTGGCGAAGCTGGCCACGTGTTACCACCTATCGGGGCGCAGGGACTGAACCTTGGCCTCCGGGATGCGGCAACGCTCGCCGAGTGCGTCGAGGATGGGCTTGGACGCGGCGCCGACATTGGCACGTCGGAGGTGTTGGGAACCTACGCGGAGCGGCGCGCCACCGACGTCTCAGCCCGCACGTTCGCGATTGATCTTCTGAACCGCTCGCTGCTCTCTACCGCGCTGCCGTTTGACGCCGCCCGTGGATTTGGTTTGCACGCAATGGCATTGAGCCCGGGGCTGCGCCGCCTCGCCATGCGCCAGGGCTTGGAGCCGGTTGGACCGCGACCGCGCCTCATGCGAGGCAACGCGGACAGCTTGGTCGCGGGCTAACTCGCGTGGCTCGCGTTTGGCAAATGATTCGCCTTATCGTTCCACAGCATCTGGTAGGTTCGGTATCGGCGAAGTCCTGGCTCGATCACCGCCACCGGTTTACTCGCCAGACGTTGACGGTACATCGGGCTCGATGGTGGCGTACATAAGCGTCGAGGTGCCGGCGGCAAATAGGGTCAGCAACAGCAGACCGATCAGCGCGCGCTTCACAACCCAGCGGCCCGACCTGATCGTTGCCGCCGGCCGGAGCGTGCGCTGCGAGATCGGGGGTGATGTCGGGGGTGGGGGCGAAGCGGGCGGCGCCTGCTGAGGACCAGTCAATGGATACTTCCCTATTTCTGACGAGAGCGCAGCACAGCCTGCGGATCACGTCACGAGCAAGGCACAGTTCGGCAATACTGTTATTTCTGGGCCATTGGGGCGCATTTTTCAACAGTTTCAGTGGCAGCCGGCCTTGGCTTCCAGAGATAGTATCGGCTGCAAACGGCGATCAGGTGGCAAGACTGCCGCTGTAACGAACCGCCTCGGCCGCGCCTTTGCCTTTCGCGCTGGACTTGCCCCCCCGGCCCGCCTCCACATCGCCGAGGATGACGGGTGCCTCGCCCTCCGATCTCAACGCTGACAGGACCGCGTCCACCCGCCCCGGATCGACGATCACGACCATGCCGATGCCGCAGTTGAACGTGCGCAACATTTCGGTCTCATCGAGCCGACCCGCGTTGCGCAACCACCCAAACACCGCGGGCATCGGGATCTTGGCGAGGTCCACATGTGCTGCGAGGCCATCCGGCATAACGCGCGGGATGTTTTCCGAGAGCCCACCACCCGTAATGTGGGCTAGGCCGCGGATTGCGCCACCGTCGCCACTGCCGCCTGTGGCGCGGATCGTGGCCAGCAGCGGCTTCACGTACAGCCGGGTTGCAATCAACAGGGCTTCAGCAACAGTCTTGGCGGGATCCCAGGGCGCCAAGTGCGCCCAGTCAAGATTTTCTTCCGCAATCAGCCGCCGCACGAGCGAGTAGGCATTCGAGTGCACGCCCGATGACGGCAGACCGACCAGCACATCGCCGATCGCGATTGTCGCGCGTGGCAGGATTTGATCACGCTCGACCGCCCCGACTGCAAAGCCTCCGAGGTCGTAATGCCCGCGGCCATACAGTCCGGGCATCTCAGCGGTTTCTCCGCCAATCAGCGCACAACCAGCTTCGCGACACCCCTCGGCTATTCCAGCAATGACAGAACTGGCAACCTCGATATCGAGCTTGCCGGTGGCAAAATAGTCGAGAAAAAACAATGGCTCCGCCCCCTGAACAACGAGGTCGTTAACGCACATGGCGACAAGGTCGATGCCGATTGTCGCGTGCAATCCGCTTTCGATGGCAATCATCAGCTTGGTGCCGACGCCGTCATTGGCTGCCACCAGAATCGGGTCCCTGAAACCTGTGGCCTTAAGGTCAAACAAGCCGCCAAAGCCGCCGAGGTCGGCATCTGCCCCAGGTCGGCGCGTGGCTTTGACCATCGGTTTGATGGCCTCGACCAAGGCGTTGCCGGCATCGATATCGACACCTGAGTCCTTGTAGGTGATGGGGGCGTTCTTGCCGCCACTGCCAGGCGAATTTGGGGTCGACATGTTGGACGTTCCAGACTGCAATCACGTGCGCCCTGGTACACGGCCTGAGCACGGACGTACATGCTGTGGGGCTGATCAAGTCGTCGGGCGTTTTTGGCCGCGTTTGTCGTTATGGCTGCCGCCGGGCTGCATCGCCCGCCGCCCGGATCGCCGCGATGTTCTCGGCCAGCCGCCCGCCCTTGAACGTCGCTGAACCCGCAACCAACACGTCGACGCCGGCCGCCGTGCACAGCCCCGCCGTATCAGGTGTCACGCCGCCATCGACTTCCAGATGGATCGGCCGTCCCGCGATCATGCGCGAGATGCGCTGCATCTTCTCGACTTGGCCCGGAATAAAGGTCTGCCCGCCAAAGCCAGGGTTAACGGTCATCACAAGCACTAGATCGATCTGATCCAGCACATAGGCAATGACGCTCTCGTGCGTGTGTGGCGTGAGCGCGACGCCCGCCTTCTTGCCAAGCGCCCTGATTGTTTGCAGCGAACGGTGCAAGTGCGGCCCCGCCTCGGCATGCACCGTTATGACATCGGCACCCGCCTTGGCGAACGCTTCGAGGTACGCGTCGGCCGGCTGGATCATCAGATGCACGTCGAACACCTTTTTGGTGTGCGGACGGATGGCCTTCACGACGTCGGGCCCGAAGGTGATGTTGGGCACAAAGTGCCCGTCCATGACATCGATGTGCATCCAGTCGCCCCCGGCCGCATCGAGCGCGCGCACCTCCTCGCCGAGCTTGGCGAAGTCCGCCGACAGGATCGACGGAGCAATCAGCAGGGGTTTCAGCGTTGGCATGGGGATGTCCCGCGGGGATGTCAGTTCGAGCCCCGCCTTTGCCCGATCCGGCAGACGGGCGCTACTGGACTTCCCCGGAATAAGGGGAGGGCTTTTCTGAGAGGTTTTGCGACTCAGAGGAGCAGGAATGAGCAAGGCACAGAGCTGGAAGGGGCGCGTGATCGATGATGCCTTTCGGCGGGAGGCCGTCAGGCTTTTGTCGACGAGCGGGCGCACGATTGAGCAGGTTGCGGACGATCTCGGCATTGGCCGCTCGACATTGACGAAGTAGAAATCGCGGCTTGCGTAGGCTGAACTCTACGCCGGCCCGCACGATGATTTGCAAACGGATATTGCCCGTCTTCGGCGCGAAAACTAATTGCTCCGTGTCTATTTAGATTTTTTAAAAAAAGCGACTGCCTTTTTTGCCCCGAAGGCAAAGTCGTCTTCGACAGCATGAGACAAATTGATGAGTTTTGCGTTGATCGATGCAAAGAAGGTCGACGTCCCAGTTCAAACGGCGTGCTCCGGTTTGGGTGTCA
>JANNXS010000231.1:0-2404 GCA_031409695.1 Hyphomicrobiaceae bacterium | reverse complement strand
CTCGTCGGCCAAGTGTTTGCGCTGTTCGTGCTGACAGTCGCCGCCGGCGAGGCGGCCATTGGCCTTGCAATCGTGGTCGTTTATTTCCGCAATCGCGGCTCGATCGCGGTTGAGGATATCAATATGATGAAGGGGTGACAGTGTTTGCCGTTCCGCCGACGACCTGGATTTGGTTGCTGTGTAGAGCTTCTAGGCGGATTCGGTCGCGCTTCGGCGACTAGTTCGGCACCAACTATACGCACCGTGTATTGGCTGATTGCGCGGCGGCACCTCTTCGGTCACTCTGCGGGAGGAAACAGCGCAAGAGCCGACCATGACATTTATCACGGACACGATGATCGGGGATTTCCAGCGCGATGGAGTCATCCTGATACCTGGGCTGCTCGCCAGTCGCGTTGCGGGCCTCGCTGTGGCAGTCGACGAAAACATCAGGACGCCAAGCCCGTTCGAACGCACCTACCAACCAGCCGACGGCACGGCGCGCTTCTTTCAGGACTATTGCAATTGGCAGCGCATTGCCGGGTTCGAGGAGGCCGTGCGTCACTCGCCCATGGCCGAACTCGCGGCCAAACTGATGCGCTCGAAAACGGCCCGCATTTTTCACGAACACGTGCTGGTGAAAGAGCCCGGCAACGCCATGAAGACGCCGTGGCACCAGGACCAGCCTTATTATCTCGTCGAGGGCGAGCAATCCGTGAGTTTCTGGGTGCCGCTTGACCCCGTGCCGCGCGAGATCGCCATCGAGTACGTCGCGGGTTCACATCGGACCGGTGAGCAATTCAGGCCGGATCGTTTCAACGGACAGGCGCTCTATGACGATGACGGCCGCGATGCCGTGCCAGATGTGGAGGCCAACCGCGACAAGATGAACGTGGTCGGTTGGGCCATGCAGCCGGGCGATGCGGTGGCATTTGCCTTCCGCACGCTGCACGGCGCGCCGGCCAACACGACCGCCAATCGACGTCGCGCGGTCTCATTCCGTTGGGTCGGCGACGATGCGCACTTCGCCAAACGCCTCGGTAAGACCTCGCCGCCTTTCCCGCACATCGACGTTGTCGACGGCGCCAAATTCGAGGGCGCTGATTTTCCCGTCATCTGGGGCTGAGCAACCGCGCATTCACCCGCCGAGACGCTCGCGTGCAAGCGCACACCAATAGGCAACGCCCGACGAAAGGGCCGCATCGTTGAAATCATAGTTGGAATTGTGCAGCGGCTCTGCGTTTCGGCCCTCGGTGCCGTTGCCCAGGTAGGCAAAATTGCCCGGCCGATGCTCAAGGAACAGACCGAAATCCTCCGAGCCCATCATGGGCGGGTAGGCAAAATTGACGGCACTCTCGCCGAGGGCACGCCGCGCCGCCGCGGCTGCATGGCCCGTTTCGGCCGCGTGATTTACCGTCGAGGCAAAGACGTTGATGTAGTCGACGTCGACTTGGCAGCCGAACGCTGTGCCGAGCCCGGCCGCCTGTGCGCGCATTTCGGCCTCGATCATCCTCTGCACGGCCGGCATATAGCTGCGTGTATCGCCTTTCAGCGTCACGTTTTCCGGCAGAACGTTGACTTGACCATCCGTGATGAATTCCGTCACCGACACCACCGACTGCTCCAGCGGATCGGTGCGGCGCGAGACGATCGTCTGCAGGGCGTGCACGATGTGCGTGGCGGTGACGATCGGGTCGCGCGCCCACTGGGGACGCGCTGCATGCGCACCCTTGCCCGTGATGCGGATTTCGAAGTTGTCCTCTGATGCCATGATCGGACCGACGCGCGTACCAAAATGGCCGACGGCGAGGCCTGGCATGTTGTGAATGCCGTATGCCTCCTCGATCCCGAAATGCTCCATCACCCCATCGGCGATCATAGCTCGGGCGCCCTGGCCATGTTCTTCGGCGGGCTGAAATAGAAATACAACCCGACCCCGGAAATCAGGGTTCGCTGATAGCTCGCGCGCGGCGCCGAGCAGCAGTGTCGTGTGCCCGTCATGACCGCAGGCGTGCATCCGGCCCTCGTGCATAGACCGATACGAAAGGCCGGTCTTTTCGTGGATCTTGAGCGCGTCCATGTCAGCGCGAAACATGATCGTGCGCGTGCCGCCGGAGCGTTTGCCTTCGAGTACGCAGACGACCCCTGTCCGACCGACCCCGGTTGTCACCCGTATCCCCGGCATCGCGCGCAGGCGTTCAGCGACGAATGCCGATGTCTTCACTTCCTCGAAACCGAACTCGGGGATCGCATGGAGATGGTGGCGCCATTGAATGAGTTGGTCGAGGCTGGGGATCGCGGCCATTGGCACTCTCAACTCAAGTACATCTGCATCTGTTCGGCCGTCAAATTACCGCCGCAGAAAATGGTTGCGACACGCTGGTTTTGTAGCTGTGCGCCGTGCTCAAGCACGGCTGCGAGGCCC
>JANNXS010000230.1:0-1563 GCA_031409695.1 Hyphomicrobiaceae bacterium | reverse complement strand
CATGTCTGCTCTCCTTCTGCTAGAGCCGGTAAACCCGGCGGGCCGTGTCATGAAAGATGTTCTGCTGGTCTGTGGCGCTCAGGCCGCTCGCGGCATGCCGGTGCGCCCCAAGAAGCGCCGGGTAGGTCGTCCAGAGCTTCTCGATCGGAAAGTTGGAACCAAAAAGGCAGCGGTCCGATCCAAAAAGCGCCGTTGTCTGCTGCAAAAGCCAACCGATATGGCCGGCATCATTACTGTGAAGAAAGGTGCCGAAGCCTGAGAGCTTGGCGACGATGTTGGGCTCATTCGCCAACGTCGCCATGTTGCGCTGCCAGAGGGTACGCCCTGCATCGCTCAGGTCTTCGAGCATACCGGCATGCTGGAGGATGAACGTAACCTGCGGGCAGGCATGAGCGAGTTCTGCTGCTCCTTGCATCTGGGACGCAAACACCTGGAGGTCGAAAGACCATCCGTAATCTGCCAGACGTCCGACATTCTTCTGCACCGCCAGATTGCGGCACAGGTCCGCCTGCGCGGCGAAGCGGTAGAGCGGGTTTTCATGCCAGTGGAACTGCTGACGAACACCCCGCACACGAGGATAGCGGGCAAGCCGGTCAAGCGCCGGGCGGACATCTGGCACAGTCATGTCGGCATAGCCCACAATTGCCTGTGGCCAACCTGATTCAAGCGCCACGCTCTCCACCCACGCGACTTCAGCTTCGGCGCGATCAGCCGGCCAGTTCGCCTGGACATAGACCGAATGTACAACCCCGGACCCGGCAATGTCGGCAAGGTATTCGCGCATCGGGTAGTCGCGACGGATCGCCTCGTAAGGTCCAAAGATGCGCGGCTGCATCGGGCCGGCGAGCCAGGGCAGATCCGCCTGCCGCCAGATATGGAAATGCGCGTCGACAACTTTCATGCGCCCGCACCCTTGGCAAAACCGAGGATTTCTGCGGCGATCGTTTGTGGCGCTGCACCGTTTCCGATGCGGTCAATCAATGGCAGGATGGCTAACAACGCGCCGGTCTGAGGACGATACCCCGTGTCAGCCGCTAGCGGCGTCAACCAGAGAACGGACCAGCTCAAGCCGCGCAGGCGATTCATGGCGCCAACAAGTGCCTCGGGTCCGCCGCGTTCAAGCCCGTCCGAAAGCATCACGACCAGCGCACCGCGCGCAAAGCCTGCAAAGCGCGGCACCGAAAGAAAGACCTGCAAAGCGTCGCCAAGCCGTGTGCCGCCGTCCCAATCGGCGACCAAGCTGGAAGCAAGCAATAGAGCCTGCTCCCTATGGCGATGGCGAAGCGCCCGCGTCACACGCGTCAATCGCGTGCCGAGTGTGAAAACCTCAACCTGTTCCCCCGCCTGAACCAGAGCATGCGCGAGCCGCAAAGCGCCCTCTGTCCCGGCCTTCATCGAGCCTGATACGTCGATCAGCAGCAGCACGCGGCGTTGGACTTTAAGACGACCCCGCCGCGGTAAACGGGTGAGCTCGCCCTCTTTACGCATCATTTCACGGAAAGCCCGGCGCGGGTCCGAGACGCGCCCCTTGCCACTCGTCAGACGCCTCGCCCGGCGGCGCGG
>JANNXS010000229.1:0-3790 GCA_031409695.1 Hyphomicrobiaceae bacterium | reverse complement strand
ACGCGGATTGAAAAAGATCTGCGAAGGCGGGCCCTGTTCGACGATGCGGCCCTTTTGCATCACCGCGATCTCGTCGCAGATCTGGCTGGCGACGCGCAGGTCGTGGGTGATGAAGATCATTGCCACCCCTGTTTCGCGCTGAATGCGGTCCAAAAGTTCCAGAATCTGCGCCTGGATCGACACGTCCAGCGCCGAAACCGCTTCATCGGCGATCAGCAGCTTCGGCTTGAACATCAGCGCCCTGGCAATTCCGATGCGCTGGTGCTGTCCGCCGGAGAACTCGTGCGGATAACGCTCGAATGCTCCATGGTCGAGGCCGACCAAGGTCAACAGCGCGTGCGCCTCGTCGCGAGCCTGTGTCTGGGGCATGCCATGAGCAATGGGCCCGACGGTCAGGATCGAGCCGACCGTCATGCGCGGGTTGAGAGAGGCAAAGGGATCTTGAAAGATCATCTGGATCTTCGGCCGCTGGCTTCGAAATCGACTTTCGTCCAAAGGCGCAATATCGGCCCCGTCGAATACAATCCGCCCGCCATCGGCCTCCAGGAGTTTGATCAGTAGCCGCCCCAGTGTCGACTTGCCCGACCCGCTTTCGCCAACCACGCCCAGCGTGCGGCCCGGCGCCAATTGCAGCGAGACGTCCTCCACGGCGGGAACCACGCGCAGAGAGCGAAGCAGCGCGCTGCCGCTCCGATAGGTCTTGGTCAGAGAGTTGACCTTCAAGAGTGGGTTGGGGTCGTTGCCCGGCAGCGGCGTGCGGTCCTCGCTGCGCAGACGAGGAACAGCGGCGATCAGCCGTCGGGTGTACGGGTGGTCGGGCGCCTGGAGGATCTTTGCTGCGCTGCCATGCTCGACGACGCGGCCCTTTTCCATCACGACAACGCTGTCGGCGATCTCGGCCACGACGCCGAAATCGTGGGTGATGAACATCACGCTCATCCCCTTGCGGCGCTGGATGTCGAGGATCAGTTTCAGGATCTGCGCTTGCGTTGTCACGTCAAGCGCCGTGGTCGGCTCGTCCGCGATGAGGATTGTAGGTTCCAGTGCCAGCGCCATGGCAATCATGACCCGCTGCCGTTGGCCGCCCGACAGGCGAAACGGATACTGGTGATACATCAGTTTGGGATCGGGCAGACCGACTTCGGTCAGCAGCTCCAGCGCCCGCTCGCGCCGTGAGGCTGGGGTGCCGAAGCCATGCGCCGCCATGCCCTCGTCGATCTGTGCGCCCACGGTCATCAGCGGGTTGAGTGCAGAGAGCGGGTCTTGAAAGATCATCGAAACGACCCGGCCGCGCAGGTCGCGCAACTTTTCGGCTGGCAAGCCGACAAGCTGCGTTCCATCAAGCTCGATCGCACCCGACGCGACGCGGATCGCCTTGGGCAGAAGCCCCATGATGGCATTGGCCGTGACCGATTTGCCCGACCCGGACTCCCCGATGACGCAAAGGATTTGACCGCGCATCAAGTCGAAGGAAATGTCTTCGACGGCATGAGCCCGCTCCATGCCTTTCGGTAAGCTGATGGTCAAACCGCGCACGGAGAGCGCAGTCTGCCGGGAGTCTACAGTCTCTGTGCTCACTACCGCCAAGATCACCTCCCCACTTGAATCGACTGGATCCGAGTGCCGCGCGTGGAGTCGTTCGATCGCTCCATCTTGCCGTCCATCTTGGTTGTTGTGGCCCCGCATAAGCTGCGAATCCCGTCACCCTGACGGCAGGAACTTGTGAAGCCACGGCCGGAATCGACATTTTGCGCTGCGCTGCGCCCGCGTGCTCTCCAGCATCATTGTGGCATCATGACAATGATCGTGGCATCCGCGATCTTGAGATCGTCGATCGGCAACTGACACCTCGAGGCGGCATCCGAGTGTTGCTCTGCCGTGTCTTGACATCGCTCCCATCAGAAAGACTCCGCGGTCCTACCCACATCGGTCATTTCAAACGACCACTCAAAACGAACGATCCGACCGAGTCGAACAGCTTAAACAGCAGGGAATTCTGCCTTCCAGCGGCAACACTATGAGCCAACGTGAAGTCATCGCGCAACGCGCTGGAGCAATCATGACCGTGGCCATAATGCTGAACCGCGCCGACGGCGCCCCCGTTACAACCTCCTTCCGCAGGGCCGCGTTCGGCAAGGGCGACCCCTTTGCGCAGCATCGCGAAGTCGCCTGGGAAGGGCCGGACGCGATGATCGTGGGCCGAACCAGCTTCGCTGGCGAGCTCGAAATCTCAAGTTTCCCCCACATCGAAACTATCGTCGTGGCGGAAGGGGAAGTCACTTTGACTTCGGCGGGGACGGCGCCACTAGTGCTCGGTCCGCACGCGGGTGCGGTCATCGGAAAAGGCGCATCGCTCCATATCAAAGCGGGATCAGGTGTCCGATTTTCGTTTTGCGCAGCCGCGTGCGACAAGCCGACGAAGCGCGGCGTGGTCCCGCTGCGCGCCGACGCCGACTTCAAGCCGTCCAACTCGCTGCCGGCAGAGGTGCTGGTGGGCCCGGCTCCGGAATGCCGCAGCGACAACGTTTTCATCGACGACGGCGCGGCGTACAAGGCCGGCACCTGGGATTCGACCCCTTACCACCGGATCGTTCGCCCGCATCGCGTAAACGAATTTATGCATCTTCTAGCCGGAAGTGTTAGGTTCGCCGCGCCCGATGGCAGCGAGCTTTCTGCGCGCAACGGCGACACGCTGTTCGTGCCTCAGGGCACCTCGGTCGGATGGGAAAGCAGCGATCGTGTGGCGAAGTTCTTCGTGGTCCAAAACGTCCAGGCCTGAGACGTCAAGCGAGATCCATCATGTCCCCTCCGCTGAACCATATCAACACGTCGCCGAAACTGCCGGCCTCCGCCGACGTTGTCGTGATCGGTGGCGGCATCATCGGCGTCTTCACCGCCTATTACCTGGCCAAGCGCGGTGTGTCAGTCGCCGTGGTTGAAAAGGGTAGGATCGGTGCCGAGCAGTCCAGCCGCAACTGGGGCTGGTGCCGCCAGCAGAACCGCGACGCTCGCGAGCTGCCGATAGCGAGCAAGAGCCTCGATCTCTGGGAGCAGTTTGCAGCCGAGAGCGGCGAAGACACAGGCTTTCGTCGATGCGGACTGTTGTATCTCAGTAATGACGAGGCGGAATTGGCCGGCTGGGCGAAATGGCGTGACTTTGCCAAGACCGTCGGCGTCACGAGTCTCATGCTGAGCAGTCGTGAGGCCGCCGAGAGAGGGCATGCAACCGGCCGCGCATGGAAGGGTGGCGTGTTCTCGCCCAGCGATGGCACCGCAGATCCCAGCAAGGCTGCGCCCGCAGTGGCCGCTGCGCTGATGAAGCTGGGAGGTAGCGTTCACCAGAATTGTGCTGCCCGTGGCATCGAGACCGAGGGCGGGCGGGTCAGTGGCGTGGTGACGGAAGCCGGGGTCATTAAGACCAAAACGGTCGTGCTCGCCGCTGGTGCCTGGGCGTCCTCGTTTTGTCGCCAACTCGGCATCCGCTTTCCGCAGGCCTCGATCCGCCAGTCCATTCTGAGTGTGTCCCCTGTGCAGCACAACAGCCTGCCGGACGCCCTGACGACTAAGCGCGTGTCCGCCACACGTCGCAACGATGGAAGCTACGCGCTGGCCATCAGCGGTCGCGCTCGCGTGGACGTGACGCCGCAGTTCATGCGCTTCGCGCCGCAATTCGTGCCCATGTTCGCCAAGCGCTGGCGCAACCTACTTCCGGGAGGCCTGCACGGCATTCGCGGTGGGCACGAGACGCTGAAGCGGTGGCGGCTCGACGCACCGACGCCCATGGAACGGG
>JANNXS010000228.1:0-35175 GCA_031409695.1 Hyphomicrobiaceae bacterium | reverse complement strand
TTGATCGGGCGAGACTAATGAGTCTGCATCTCACCATGTCTGCCCAAAAATTATGCATACTCCGCCTACCCCCTGAGCACCACGCCGCCACATGCCCCCTTCCCCTGCGCCCCTGCACTGCTTATGACGAAACCGCAATTGTCATCCCGCCCGCGGGCGAGGAGCGCGTGAGACCATGAAAAAGATCGAAGCCATCATCAAGCCGTTCAAATTGGACGAGGTCAAAGAGGCGTTGCAGGAAATTGGCTTGCAGGGCATCACTGTGATTGAAGCCAAGGGTTTCGGTCGCCAAAAGGGGCACACGGAGCTTTATCGTGGCGCCGAATACGTGGTGGATTTTCTGCCCAAAGTAAAAATTGAGGTGGTGTTGTCCGACGAGATGTTGCCAAAGGCTGTTGAAGCTATCCAACGCGCGGCTAAGACCGGCCGTATCGGTGATGGCAAAATTTTCGTTTCCTCCGTCGAGGACGCCATCCGCATCCGCACGGGTGAGACCGGCAACGACGCAATCTGAGCACTGCCTCACACGGCCTTATCGTCCTGTAACCGGCCGTCCGCCAGTTGCGGGGCAGACGTTGAACGCGAACCAAAACAGACAAAACCGGGGAATGCCCATGCCTGCCGAGAAACCTAAGACCGCCGCCGACGTTTTGAAGATGATGAAGGACAAGGACGTCAAGTTCCTGGACCTGCGCTTCACGGACACAAAGGGCAAGATGCAGCACGTCACCGCCGACGCCTCGTGTGTTGACGCTGAAATGTTCACCGACGGGTATGCCTTCGACGGCTCATCGATCGCCGGTTGGAAGAGCATCGAAGCCTCCGACATGACCTTGATGCTGGACCCAACGTCTGCTCACTTGGATCCATTCTTTGCCCAGACGACTTTGGCTATCTTCTGCGACGTGCTTGAGCCGTCAACGGGCGAAGCCTACGACCGCGACCCGCGCTCGATTGCCAAAAAGGCCGAGACCTACATGAAGTCGCTCGGGATCGGCGATAAGATCTACTTCGGCCCGGAAGCAGAGTTCTTCATTTTCGACGACGTGAAGTTTTCGTCCGACCCCTACAACACAGGTTTCAAGTTGGATTCGGCTGAACTGCCCTCGAACATGGGCACCGATTACGAAATGGGCAACCTCGGTCACCGTCCGCGGACCAAGGGCGGCTATTTCCCAGTGCCGCCGATCGACAGCGCCCAGGACATCCGTTCGGAAATGCTGTCGGTGATGGCCGAAATGGGCGTCGTCGTTGAAAAGCACCACCACGAAGTGGCGGCCGCCCAGCACGAACTTGGCGTCAAGTTTGGTGACATGCTCACCATGGCTGACCACATGCAGATCTACAAATACGTCATCCATCAGGTCGCTCAGGCCTATGGCAAGTCGGCCTGTTTCATGCCGAAGCCGATCTTTGGCGATAACGGCTCAGGCATGCACGTGCACCAGTCGATCTGGAAAGACGGCAAACCGATGTTTGCTGGCAACCAGTATGCCGACCTCTCGGAGATGTGCCTGCACTACATCGGCGGCATCCTGAAGCACGCCAAGTCGATCAACGCCTTCACCAACCCGACGACGAACAGCTATAAGCGGCTCGTGCCGGGCTACGAAGCACCGGTGCTGTTGGCCTATTCCGCGCGTAACCGCTCGGCGTCGTGCCGCATCCCGCACGTGACCAACCCAAAAGCCAAGCGCATTGAGATCCGCTTCCCAGATCCAGCCGCCAACCCGTACCTGGCCTTCGCGGCCATGCTGATGGCCGGGCTTGATGGCATCGCCAACAAGATCCACCCCGGCGATCCCATGGACAAGAACCTATACGATCTGCCGCCAGCCGAATTGGCGAAGATCCCAACGGTCTGCGGTTCGCTCCGCGAAGCGCTTGAGAGCCTCGACAAGGATCGTAGTACCTCAAGAAGGGCGGCGTGTTCTCAGACGAGATGATCGACGCCTACATCGAGCTCAAGATGGCCGAAGTGGCTCGCGTCGACATGACCCCGCATCCGGTCGAATTCGACATGTACTATTCGTGCTGATGCGCGCTGGGTGCCTGACCTTTGGTCAGACACCGGGACTGCGGTCGGAAAATGAGAAGGCGGCTCCGGCGACGGGGCCGCTTTTCCTTTTGTTGACCGGAGGTGATGTAACTCTCGCCGAGAAGAGGCGCCCGTGAATTATGAGTTTTCATTTCGTGTGTCGAAACAGGACGCGCGGTCCGCGATCCGCGAGCTTGCAAAACCACCAATTTCGTCGCTCTTCTTGGCGTGCACAGGCATGGCATTCGCCACTTTCATTCATTGGTTCGGCCGACCGATCTTGTTCTCAGTTGACCTCTTCTCGTTCACTGGGATTGGGCGCGATGGTTGTTGGATTCGCCTTCAATCTGTCGGCACGGCTCCGAGATGCGATAAATAACCTGCCCCCTCATTGGCGAGAGTTCGTTGAAGCAGTGGACCCGATTTCGATGCGCGTGGACGAAAACGGCGTTTCGTCCGTGATCGACGGCCGTCGAATGCGGAGTGCTTGGCTCGATCTGCTGAAAGTGACGGTGCACGACGACGTTGTACTTCTTTGGACGATGAACAGCAGCTGTTATGTCGTGCCACGAGGCGTTTTCACCGACGATCAAACACTCGCGGAATTCGTTGCCATTGTCACCCGCGAGATCGGCGATAGCCGTTACGGGAGCATGACGAATCCATCGGGCGCGTAAACATGGGATGCTTCCACCTATAACGCCTATCCTCGCACCAGCTTCCGCGTCATCCGCCGATTCCCCCGGACGACCCGCACAATCGTCACACGGTCGGCCGTGGCATCCCAATCGTAGATCACAACATATGGTGGCACCGGTGCAATCCGCGCCTGCTTTCCTAGTTGCGAACGCGCAGGACCGGATGCCGGCCACATCTCCAACCGGCGATAAACGGCGCCGAAAAGTCCGTCATATTTCTCGACCAACCGCCAGCCGCCGCGCCCCGAAAGGTAAGCCGAAACTACATCGAGATCGGTGGCGGCTCGCGGGCTGATGATGACCGTAGTCATGCGCTGCGAATTCGGGCCAGCCTTTCGGCAGTGCGGGCGCGATGTTCGTCGAGCGTTACGAACCTGCCCGCTGCAACATCGGCCCGCGCCGCATCGAGGCTCTCAACCAACATTTCCAATTCTGCACCTGCCTGCGGTAGCCAGTCATCAGCCTCGGACAACATGCGTTCTTCGACGATCTGCGCAAGCGCCTCATCCAACGACGCAAATGTCCCGTCCGCGATGCGACTTTGCAGCCATTCAGTATGTGTTTTTGGCAGCGCGATATTCATCGGTCACCTCATTCTCAAGGCCAGCATAAATCAACTCAAGATGAGTTTCCACTCCTGCCCGTTACTCCGCCGCCACCACCCGCCGCACGGCGTCCGGCCCGGCCCCAGATCACGGGCAGCAGCGCGCTTGCAGCAGCATCGGTTTCCATTGAAAGCAGCGCGACGGGCCCGGCCCACCCCAGAACGCAGAACGGCCCGTCCTTGCGAACGGGCCGAGCGTAACTTTCAGCAATCAGCGATGCGAATTAACGCATTGCGATGGTGCCGACAGCCATCTTGCCAGAGCGGCGGTCTTCTTCGGTGTCGAAGGAGACTTTGTCACCTTCTTTGAGGCCGCGCAGACCAGCGCGCTCGAGGGCGGTGGCGTGTACGAACACGTCCTTGCCGCCGCCATCAGGCTGGATAAATCCAAAACCTTTTTGGTCGTTGTAGAACTTCACAGTACCGTTTGTCATCGTCAGGCTCGTTTTTTGAAGGCGGAAGTAACTCAGGCCACAGTATGAGGCGCGAGCGGGTGTCGCTATTTTGGGGTCGTTGTCAGCGGGACGCTCCCGCACCAAAAGTCGATGCGCGCTCTGTAGCCTCTTTAAGTGCCGGACGCAATGGCTGTATCAAACTGTGTCATCACAAGTTTTCGCTGCACAAAACACAGTCGCCGCAGTCAGGGTCGGCCATACCCGCGCCGCAATAGCTTCCCCTGAGCCATAATCGCGCGTATATGTGCCGCTTGGAGGAGTTCCCGTGGCCGAAGATCTCTCATTCAAGCCGGACGAATTACCGGCTGACCGTTCGCTCGTTATTGTTGACGATGACAAGGCGTTTTTGCAACGTCTTGGCCGCGCCATGGAGCAACGCGGGTTTGAGGTGCGCATGGGGTCGTCGGTTGCCGAAGGCCTCGATCTGATTCGCCAGAAGGCACCGGCTTTTGCCGTCGTTGATTTGCGGCTTGAGGATGGTAGCGGGCTCGACATCATCGCTGAGATCCGTAAACTTCGCACCGACAGCCGCGCCATCGTGCTCACCGGCTACGGCAACTTCGCGACCGCCGTCTCGGCTGTAAAACTCGGCGCGGTTGATTATCTAGCCAAACCCGCCGACGCCGATGAAGTTACCGACGCCCTTCTTGCGCCTTCAGACGAGAAAGCCCCGCCGCCGGAAAATCCCATGTCGGCGGATCGCGTGCGCTGGGAGCATATCCAGCGCGTGTATGAGCTTTGCAACCGCAACGTCTCAGAAACCGCACGGCGCTTGAACATGCACCGTCGGACCCTGCAACGCATCCTTGCCAAGCGCGCGCCGAAGTAATGCGCAAGTTGCCCGCGGCCGCGGCGCCCATCATGCTGCCGCTGATCGTCACCTTCTTGATGTCAAACATCATCTCGGGGCTCTCGACCGTCATGGCGCTTGGCATCTCGCCAGGCTGGCTGACCGCTTGGCTCAAGGCGTGGATGTCGTCGTGGGCGATTGCTTTCCCGGTTCTGACTGTCGTGCTGCCACTGGCCCGCAAATTCGTTGGCCGCATTGTCGAACAGCCGCGCACATGAGGCGCTGACATGCCAAATCGCGACCTCGCCCGCTTCCCTGGCATCGGACATATCGTGCATGCGCCGGCTGGCCGCTCGTTTGTCATCGGGCAGCTCGGTCAGTCACTCGACGGTCGTATTGCTCTGCCATCCGGTGAGAGCCGCTGGATCAACAACCATGAAGCCCTCATCCATGTGCACCGTATCCGCGCCGTCGTTGACGCGGTCGTGGTGGGCGTGGGGACGGCCGTTGCCGATGACCCGCAGCTGAATGTCCGCCACGTTGCCGGTCCGAACCCAGCGCGCGTCGTTATTGATCCCAACGGCCGCCTGCCCCTCGACCGCAAGTGTTTACGTCGGGATGACGGCGCACGCACCTTCATCATCCGCGCTCGCCCTGGGCCGACACCCTCTGACGTCGCCGAGATCATCGTCAACGCCGTCGACGGAAAGCTGTGCCCCCGTGCCATCGTCGCGGCACTGGCCGAACGCGGCCTAGCCAAACTCCTGATTGAAGGCGGGGCCGCCACGGTCTCCCAGTTCATCGACCGGGGCGCCCTCAACCGGCTGCACGTGCTTGTCGCCCCCGTCATCCTCGGTTCCGGAAAAACCGGGCTGGATCTGGCGCCGCTCGCCCACCTCAAAGATGCCCGCCGCCCAAAAGCCGAGGTGCACCTGCTCTCCGACGGCGACGTGTTGTTCGACTGCCTGTTGGGTTAAACAGAAAATGCCATCTGTTCCAATATGAAACAAACGCTATTTTCCATAATATGCATTAGCGGAACGAGGATTGCCTCTGCCAACTGCAGAAGGGCCCGGTTTCCCGAGCCCTGTTCGCAGTCTGAAAAAAACGGACGAGGGGCTCACATGCGCCGGGTGGCGTTTGTCTCCTCAATCCCTAAAGCGAACTCACCCCACTACCGACGCATGAGACTTTGCATCCGCGCTGGCTTTCCGCGGATCGCGCCCGATGTGCCCTTGCCGCCGCCGTTCTCGACACACTTCCATTCCGCACACCCCGAACACTTCGGAGGCGGTCCAAGACTGCAGATCGCACGGACGCAAACGGCTGTTGCGCTACTCGTGCAGTTGCTGGCCGCCGAGGCCGAGCCCACAAAAGAAAACAGGCTGAGGGCAGTCGATACCGCGACAGCGGCAGCGCGCAGGATTGAAGACATGGCAGGCTGTCCTTTCCGTTACCGGTGATGGGTCGAGTTGAGGTCAATTATCGAAGCAGAATTTCAGAAGCTGCAGACGAGCACGCCGTTGACCCACTTACAGCGCGGCTTGGGTTTCGGCTTTGGGCGCGGCTTTGCTGCAACCATGTCGAGCGCCGTCGCTTGGGATGTGCTCGTCAAAGTATCGCTCGCCTGATGCAGCCTAGCGGTCGCCGGTGCAGGCAGCGCGGCGATTGTGATCAGCAAAGCGAGCGCTGGAAATAGAGTGGTGATTTTTAACATGGTTCCGTCCAGGGGTTGGTGCGCCGTGGCGCGTAAAGTTTTCTTTCTGGTTCGTTCGGCTCGTTCTGGATTTGAGAATGCCAAAGCCTGGACGGACGCGATGTACCCACGGGCACACCAGAAAAACTTTCCGTGCTGCGGTTTTGCACCAAACAGCAAAAAGGGCCCGGTTTCCCGAGCCCTTTCCGAAGTCTGTGGATGGAGGCTTGCGCCTCATGCGGCCCGTGTGGCCGGCATGTTCTTATCCTCCTCGTCGCCCAAAAGTCCTGATCTCAGACCAACTCCGATGTATCGGACGCGGCCGGCGATTTTCGCTTTCTGAACTCCAGGCAACTCACCAAACTCACGTCCAAAGGTCGGCAATGCGAGAGGCTCTTTATGCTGCTCCTCACACCAGGCGCAGTAGTCCTCATAAAGGGTCGTGGCTGTCAGGCTTGCGCCATCAGCAACTTCAATACGCTCCTTGTGAAAACGCTGCACGTCGGTTTCAGGCGCAGTCAGTTGCTTGCTCACAACTCGGTTGTCGTTGGCACCGCCTAGGCGGGGCTTAGAGGCGACTGCAGCAGCCGGAGCCAGGATGGGCGCTGAGTGGGCAGAAGCGGAGACCGGGACGGGCACGGCAGCCGACAATGGCAAACGTGGAGCCGGGCGGTCATTCAAGCGCCAGGTAGCAAAGGCGACGTACATACCAAAGCCAGACCCAACCTCCAGCAGGACGGCGACCAGAATGATCAATGCCGTCTGCACATCCTCTACCTTAGTGCCCGGAATAACCATATTCACGAGCTTGGCGAGGACGGCCGCCTGGGGATCAGCGTCGGACATGGCGGACGTGCCGCTAGCCTGCGCGAGTTTAGCGTTGATCTCCTTGATCGACGCAGTCAGCTTGGAGGCCTGATTGGCCGAACCAAGCTCAGATTGGAACGCTTGGTACTTCTGGCAGAACTTCCGACCTGCATCGTCCGCTGGCTTTGCGCAGCTATCGGTCCAGCCCCAGTATTTATTGAGCTTGGTAGAATCGATATCTGCTTGCACCGAGGCGGCAGGGCGATGCTGCGGCACCCAATTCAGCTGATCCTGCGCGGCTTTCAGATCCGCACGAACAGCTGAGTAGTTCACCGAAGCAACAGTACGCTGACCGGAATTGTAGTCCCGGATCTGCGCTGTATGGCCGACGGCAGATGCCAACGAGTAGGTCGTGACAACCACCCAGACCACCGCCGAAGCAATCGCCTGAGACCACATTTTGTTACGCATCGCGGCAAAGAAAAAGAATGGCACTAGAGCCTTAAAGCAGTCTGCCGCCGCGGAGGCAGCACCATATATCTGCTTATCCATCTCGGTTTGCCCGAGATTGTAGCCGAATTGCCAGTTGATGGCAGCAGACACGGCCAATAGGACCGTCGCGGCCATAACTCCCATTATACCAAGAGCATGTCTCATTGCTCTCATCCCTCAAGGTGCGACCGATACGCTAACAACTCATCAGGACGGTCGTTTGCACTTTAGTGGAGGGCCACAATCGCCGAATGACGATCAGGTGGTTATCTTGCGAGGTCTGAATGATCTCATGATCGCCGCACGACCGTTGGGATTATCCACACACCGCCCGGAACCGGGCACAACGCATACAGGGACGCAAACAAGCCCCCTCGAAGTCTCACCTATGGAGATTCGGTGGCGGATGCGAGTTTTTTTCGTGAAGCAATTCATAATGCTATTGCTGAAACGGCAAAATAGGCAGGGTGGCGCGACCTAGTGTGAGTGAAACTTCTAGGCGCACCAGGGGCGCGCTGCGGCCTCTCAAAACCCCTAGGGATGGCCAATTTATCCACACCTTCGAATCGTTATGCACATTCGTTGGTATGTCGTTTGGCTGTCGGCGCTAAATATTGAGTTGTATCTCATTTGATGCTTCGGGCGCCAACATCAAACTGGACGCCTCTTGGCCATGCCACAGCGCATCCAGACCGGAGCCACACTAGTTGCCGACGCGCAACATGTTCGGTCGTTTGTGTTTTAGTTCATAGCGGTGCGAAAACGCAGATTATTGAGAAAACGCAGATCATGCGGCCGCGGCGGCTGCTATCTCACACGTTGCGAGGGCCAGCCGGGTTGTTCATGGCCTTCCCTCTTACCGCCACCGCACTGTTTAGCTGTCGTCCGCCCTTTTGCTGTCGTCCGCTCGTGTGCTTAGTTAGGCCCACCCGCTCTCAGAGCGCCACCATCGCCTGAAACACTGACATTCGGGGTTCGCCATGTGCCGTTGGGTCGCCTATTTGGGTTCGCCCATCTTTCTCGAAGACTTCGTCTCGCGGCCGAGCCAAAGCCTCGTCGCCCAGTCCTTGCACTGCCACGAGGCAAAAATGCAGGTCAATGCCGACGGCTTTGGCCTGGCTTGGTACGGGGAACGGCAAAGACCCGGCGTGTTCCGCGACATCCGACCGGCCTGGAGTGATGAGAACCTGCTGTCTATCGCCCACCAAATCCGCTCACGTTTGTTCATGGCACACGTTCGCGCCTCACCGGGGACCGCGACCACGCGAGCCAATTGCCACCCGTTCGTCGTCGAGCACCGCCTGTTCATGCACAACGGCCAAGTGCCCGGTTGGGAGAAGCTGCGGCGCCGGGTGGAAAGTTCGATCCCAGACGCGCTGTTTCAGCACCGCGCTGGGACAACCGACAGCGAGGCACTGTTTCTGCTTATGCTCGCGAATGGCCTAGCTGATGACCCGAGACAGGCGGCCGCAACGACGCTCGCCTTCGTCGAAGACGAAATGCAGCGGGCTGGGATAACCGAGCCCCTAAAAATGACGGCTGCCATGTCCGACGGCGAGAACCTGACGGTCATTCGCTATTCAACGGACGCCAATCCACCGACCCTTTACACCAAGACGTGTTGCCCCGCAGGCGGCACGCTGGTTGTATCAGAACCCCTCGACAACATCCGCGACGGATGGACCGCTGTGCCAGCCCAGAGCTTCGTCACGGTTTCGCAAACAGGCGTTGATATCGTCCCGTTCACGCCGCGCTCTTTCACGCAAGACCCGTCGCAGGCGCAGGCCCCTCCGCTTAAAAAAGCCCGCGTGCGGGCTGAGACCGCGTCTTAACGGACCATCGTCAAACTAACTAGCGCCACAGGAAGCGAAACCCGCCATCCGCTAGGGCCGTCCAGGTTGCGATCAACAAGGCTTGAACAAGCCGTTAGACCTTTTATCCCATCATCTTTACTTTTCGTTAGTCGCAGTGGCGCAAATTGTCCGTAGACGTCAGGAGTTGCGCCGTGTTTACGAAATCTGAGATCACAGCACATTCGATCGAGGCACGCCGCGAATTGCGCGCCAAGGCGGAGCGTCGCTGGCGTCGCGCCCGGCGATTACCAAAGGTCTGTGGTGTGCTCGTTTTGGCGTCAATTGCCGTGCTGATCGTTATGCCGTTTTTCCGTCTCGGTCCGCTCGCGCCCGTCGTTGCTGGCTGTGTGGCACTGCTCAGCACCTTCGCCGTGATCGCCACATCCATTTCGCACCGCGCCGCATTCATGACCGTGCAGAAGAGCCGCGGCGTTAACGACGGCGTGGCCGAGCGGGCTTACACCGCCGAGCGTCCATTTGCGTGAACTGGCCGGTTGTCCTGCACTTGGGTTTCAGCTTTTCTTGTCCGCGTCGCCCTTATTGAACAGAGCCCCCAGCGCCGCGAACGGCGACGATGGATCTGGCCCGCGGCCTTTGCTCGGGCCAGCTGTATAGCGCTCAGGCGAGCGACCACCACCACTTGGTCGCCGATCGTCGCTGCGCCGATCGCTGCCAAAACCGCGTTTGTCGCCATCGCGCGGGCCACGCGGCCGGTCTTTTTCAGAACTGGCGTTCCCAGAACTGGCATTTCCAGGCCCTACCTTGCTGGCGGCGCCAAGGGGTGGCCGGGGGCCACGGTCCCCACGATCACGGTTGTCGCGACCGCCAAAGCGCTTCTCGCCACGATCGCCGCTGCGATGCTCCCCCTCGCGCCGGGCGCCGTCGCTGCGCTGTGTTGCCACGCCGTCCGCCTGCGACGCCTCAGCTCCAGCTGGTGTCGCACCAACATCACCCGTCGTACCAACCGGTGGTGTACCGGCAGGAAGTACAACAGGCCGGTAGCGATCACGACGATCCCTGCCAGTTCGTTCGTTGCCGGATCTTTCGCCCCCCGTCCTCGGGCCAGCGGTCGCACCGCTACCAGGTTTGTCATCGGGACGTCGGTTGCGCCAAGGCTGCGGCTTACCGTCCACTCCCTGCCGACGCTCACCGCCGTCACGCCGTTCGCCACCACGATGCTGGCGCGGTCCGCCTTGGTGCTTGCGGCGCGGGCGCCAGACGTCAATCATCGGCTCTTCGACGGGTAGCGTCTCGGCAATGGTCGCTACAGCGCCAGGCACACCACCGTCGACGGCCGACGCGGGATCAGCCGAGGACGCTGGCTGCGACTGAGCGACATCAGTTTGTGGCGGCGCAATCCAGGTCGGTTGTTCAACCACAGCTGCCGCGGAATCCCTAGCCGCGTCGACAGCGATTGGCGTTTCGACTGCACCTTCGGGGCTTGGCTGCTCAAGTGCCGCGACCGAAGGGGCTGACGCCTCAGGTGCTCCAACTTCAAGTATGCGGTCCTCAAGCACAGCGTCCTCGTGGCCGCCGTCCTGTGTTTGCGCGCCATCTATCGAGCTTTCGGCGGTGGTTGCCGGCATGTCCGCGGCAACAGAAGTTGCATCGACCACAGGCGCGACCGCAAGGGGCGCCGGCGGCGGCTGTTTGACCGCGAGGCGCAGTGGTTTCTTCTCAGACCGGAACCCTAGCGACTCGAGCACCGCCGACAGCTCCGTCGACGAACAGCCAAGGATCGACATCATCTGCGGGGTCACGAGGAAGGCGCCATCCCCGGTGGCGCCGCTCGGTAACTTCTGGCCGGGCTTGGCTTCGTGCGAGCGAAACGCGAGCAGCGGCCGTATCATATCGGCGAGACGTTCAAGCATATCGATGCGCACGGCGCGTGGACCGCACACCTGAAAACCCAGCGTCTGATAATAGGCTTCCGGGATATCCGGTTTGACTGGAATTGAGGTTAGTCCGGCCTTCGGGGCCTCCGGTAACGTCTCAGAGGTCAGTGGCGACAAACCGCCTGTCAAGGTGCGCAAGACCAGTGCCAATTCAGCGGCCGATGGTTTCAGCAACAGCGGGAAAAACACGTTGAAGGCACCAAAACGCACGCCATACTTTCGCAGGCTCGCGCGCGATTGCTGGTCGAGCCCTTTCAGTTCGTCCGCAGCACTTTCCCGGCGCAGCGTGCCAAACGTCTCGGTCATGCGAAAGGCAATGCCCCGCGCCATCCCGGTCACATCCTCGGCCTTGGCAATATCGACCAGCGACTTCAGACGCTCGGCAATCGTCTCGGTCACATAGCCGTTCAGCCGCTCCTGGACCTTTTCCTTATCGGGGCCGGTCAGCTGCTCGTCGGCATCGAGCACGACGAGTGGCTTTAAGGGGTCATCGCCCTTGACCAGATGCGCAATAGGGTCATTGCGCCA
This sequence comes from Hyphomicrobiaceae bacterium, assembly GCA_031409695.1. GTDB lineage: Bacteria > Pseudomonadota > Alphaproteobacteria > Rhizobiales > Hyphomicrobiaceae > JABFRJ01. The sequence goes on along the minus strand of JANNXS010000228.1, from coordinate 23,319 downwards.
GATAACCTCACCCTTACGATTGATCTTGAAGGCGTCCGGCTTCGCCGAGGCAACGCGGCGCGCGCGCATCGCGAGTTCTTTGCCAACGACGTGGTTGGCAGCGCCCCGTGTCGCCCGCGCTTGCAGATCGTCCGCCTGGCTTTCGGGCTGGAAGACAAAGCCTTTCAGTCGTCCGACAAAATGTTTCTCGACATGAACAGCGCCGTCGTCAGCAATCTCGGCGTACATCTCGTCCTTGTCGCGCATCCCGCGCATCATGGCGGTTGCGCGGGTGTCGACGAAGCGCTGGGTCAGCTGTTCGTGGAGTGCATCGGATAGGCTATCCTCGATGGCGCGCGTGCGCTGTTGCCAATGCGTGGCATCCTTCAGCCAGTCGCTACGATTGGCGACGTAAGTCCAGGTGCGGATGTGAGCGAGCCGCTGGGACAGCGTGTCAATGTCGCCTTCATTCCGATCGCAGATCGCAACTTGCGCCGCGAACCAATCGGCGGGGATCCGGTTATCGCCGCCAGCCACATACTTGTAGAGGGTCGCCACCATATCGGCATGGCTTTGGCTCGAGATTTTGCGATAGTCCGGCAACTGACAAACATCCCAGAGGAGCTCAACCTTCGAGCGGCCCTTGGCGAGATCGCGGACACCCTGGTCCGATGCCACGGCTTCAAGCGCGATCACATCATCAGCCATGCGGGCCTTTTGCAGACGTGCCTCACGCGGCACCTTGCGCAGGCTTTCGCGCAACGCCTCGATGGACGAGAAGTCAAGGCCCCGGCCACGCCACTGCAGCAGCTTGATCGGGTCAAAGTTGTGATTTTCCAGCCGGTCAACAAGGTCCGCACTCAGCGGCTCGATCCCGCCCGTCACGCCGAACGTGCCGTCGCGCAAGTGGCGACCCGCGCGGCCGGCAATCTGTGCCAACTCACCCGGCGTCAAATCGCGATGGTTCATGCCATCAAACTTGCGGGTTTGCGCAAGCGCGATGTGATCAACGTCGAGATTGAGCCCCATACCAATGGCATCAGTCGCAATCAGGAAATCCACCTGTCCCGTTTGAAACAGCTCCACCTGGGCATTGCGCGTGCGTGGCGACAGCGCGCCAATGACGACGGCAGCCCCACCGCGCTGCCGGCGCACAAGCTCCGCTATGGCATAGACGTCGTTGGCCGAAAACGTGACGATGGCCGACCGGGGCGGCAGACGCGTGATCTTTTTCTCGCCCGCGTAAGTCAGCTTCGACAGTCGCGGGCGTGTAATGAAGTTGCACCCCGGGATCAAGTCGGCGATGGCGTCGCGCATCGTGTTGGCGCCGAGCAAAAGCGTTTCCGACTTGCCGCGGGCGTTCAACAGTCGATCGGTGAACACATGCCCGCGATCTGGATCGGCGCAGAGTTGTATCTCATCGATGGCGAGAAATTCTGTCTGGATCTCGGGCGGCATTGCCTCAACCGTGCACACCCAATAGCGCGCATACTCAGGCTTGATTTTTTCTTCGCCCGTTATCAGTGCGCATTTTTCAGCGCCAACGCGTGCACAAACCTTGTCGTAGACCTCGCGCGCCAAAAGGCGCAGCGGCAGGCCGATCATACCCGAATCATGTGCCAGCATCCGCTCAATGGCGAGGTGCGTTTTGCCGGTGTTTGTCGGGCCCAGCACTGCTGTGACATTGCGGGCGCGGGTATCAAAATCAACGCTCATGTAACCTGCACGCTCCCAAGGTTTGCCCGTGTGACAGAGCAGCGTTGCGAGATCAAGTGAGATCGCGGCCGACCGACGGGGTTGAAACAGTGTTGCCCGCGCTATGCCAAAAGCGATGATCGCCTTGCGCCCCGGCGCTCATAACGCATTGTCCGTCATCACCAGGACCGAGGTAGCCCGAAACGGAGCGGCCAAGCCACAAGCTTACACCGCGTCCTGACCCCGGGCCTAATCCTGGGCCTAATCCTGGGCCTAATCCCGGGCCTAATCCCGGGCTCTGAACCTAATCTCTGGCCCAGCCCCCTTACCCTGGCCGCGTTCGCTGGCCCCGTTCGCTGGCCCGGCGCGCGGTTGCGAACGCTCCCGCAGCCGCGCCGGCTTAGCGCCACGAGTGTTTGCGGCGTCTATTTCGCGTCCGTTGCAATACCAGCCTTTTTGACGATCTCGCCCATGCGTACCAGCTCAGCTTCAAACTTGGCGCGATGGGCCTTCTCGTCGCGTTGGCCCTCCGGGAAAAGGAATGTGCCGAGATCGGCAAAGCGCTGGGCGATCAACGGGTCCTTTAAAGCGACCTCAAGCGCGTCGGTCACCTTGGCTTTGACGTCGGCCGGTAGGCCCTTCGGCGCGTAAAGCGCATGCCAGACGGCGAGATCGAGGCCGCCGAGGCCGACCTCGGCAAAGGTCGGGATATCCGGGAACTGCTTCGAGCGTTCGGCCGATGTAATGGCAAACGGTTTGATCTTCTTATCGGCGATCTGAGGGAAGGTGTTGGTTGTTTGATCGCAGAGGATATCGACGTGCCCGCCGACCACATCGTTTAACGCGGGCCCCGTGCCCCGGTAGGCGACCATATTGGCTTCAAAACCCACGGCCTGCATGAGCATCAAGCTGCACATGTAGGAGCCGGAGCCAACTCCGGCATGCGCCATGGAGACCTTGTTGGACTTGTCTTTGAGGTGTGCGAACAGCTCTTTGGCGTCGTTGGGCGCAAGGCCCGCCTTCGATGTCAGGACATAAGGCCCGGTGTTGATCAGCCCGAGCGTCTCAAACGCAGTCGCCGTGTCGTACTTGAGATTTTTGTACAACGCCGCGCCCAGCGGCAGCGCGATGTGGTGTACGAGCAGCGTGTACCCATCGGCCGGCTGGCGCGAAATCCGCTCCGCCGCAACGGTGCCGCCAGCGCCAGCGATGTTCTCGACGATGACCTGTTGGCCAAGTTTGTCGCCCATCTTGAGCGCAACAAGGCGGCTGATGACGTCGGAGGGGCCACCGGCCGCAAACGGCACGACAAGGGTCACGGGGCGCGACGGATACGTCTGGGCGAAGCTGAATGATGCGCTTGCGACGCTGGCACCGAGTGCCATGGCCGCCCCAAGCAAAGCGCGACGTGGGATGTTGTGTGTGATCGTTGTCAAGCGAAAGCCTCCCTGTGTTTTGTGTCAGGTTAGCCCATCACAGCCAGTTTGCATCTCGAATTTTGACGCAGCCCTCTCGTCGCGCAGCCGACGAGGGATTGCCTCGCGGCTTTCGCGCCCTTCCCGGTAGAAACGTCAGCTCTCAGGCCGGCTTCTTGTCGTCTTTGGGCACGAACTTCAACGCTACGCCGTTGATACAATAGCGCAGGCCAGTCGGCTTCGGGCCGTCATCAAACACGTGTCCCTGGTGTCCACCACACCGGCGGCAATGCACTTCTGTGCGCGTCGAGAAGAAGCTCTTATCGATGGTTGTACCCAACGCCTTTTCGAGTGGCGTATGAAAGCTCGGCCAACCCGTGCGGCTGTCAAATTTCGTCTCTGACGCAAACAGCGGCAGGTCGCAGCCCGCGCAGTTGTAGACGCCAGCCGTGTAGAGCTTGTCCAACGGCGAACTGAAGGGCCGCTCAGTGCCATGCTTGCGCAGCACATCAAACGCCGCCGGCGACAGAAGCTTCTGCCACTCCGCATCCGTCTTGGTGATTTCAAACGTGCCGCCCGCGGCCTGCGCGGAGCGACCCAAACCAGCGGCCGATGCCGCCAGTGCTGTCAGGCTGGTTAGAAGTGTACGGCGATTCATGGTGGGGTCCTCAGGAATAACACACCCTACGCGAGCCGCGGCCGGTCGAGAATAAAATTCCTGTTCACGCCCGTTCACGCCTTGGTGGCCCAACGACGCCGGCCGACTACTCGAGTTCGCCGTTTTTGGCCATTTTCCGATATCGACGAATGACAATGTCGCGCCGAAGTTTGGACAGGAAATCGACGATCAACTTGCCGTCGAGATGGTCCAACTCGTGCTGGATGGCCGTTGCCAGCAGCCCGGAGGCCTCCATCTCCTGTGGCTTGCCATGCTCGTCGGTATAGGCGAGCCGCAATGATCCGGGCCGCTCGATATCAACGCGGAATTCTGGGATCGAAAGACACCCCTCCTCGTGCGTATGCCGGTCATCGCCAAGCGTCAGGATCTTCGGATTGATGAGGATCAGCGCACGCGATGCGCGCGGCTCGCCTTTTTGAGTTTCGGGGTCGCCCGGGGCCGGCACATCAAGCACCACAAGCCGCCGGTGCACACCCACCTGCACTGCGGCGAGCCCAAGTCCCTCTGCATCCTCCATGGTCTCAAACATGTCTGCCGCAAGACGGCGCACCTCGTCGTCGACCCGCTCGATGAGTTTTGAGGGTTCGCGCAGGCGGGCGTCAGGCAGATATACGAGCGGTCGAATGGCCATGGCCCGAGGAAATACGGCGAGTTTCAATGGCGAGCAAGAGTGTAACACGGCGAACACCGTTAACGGCCACGCGGCTCACGCGCTGAAGCCTTTGAGCAGCGTGCCGTCATGCGCCTTTGACCACCGGCCCGATTGCTGCAAAAGACGCACCTTGGACGTATCGAACCGCGAGCCACCCGTGTCACCCACGCCCTCAGCCGTGTTGTTTCCCCTGACGGGCGGGCTCGGCGGGATAGCGCCGGTCTTGTTGCCGGACGTGCCGATTTGGATGGTCTTGCTGTGCGCAGCACTCAACCCCGTCACCCTGACAGTGGCATATCTGCTCGGCCGCCAGGCTGACCAATGGGCGAAGATCCTCATCGCAGCCTTTGCCGGCGCGCTCGCGGGGGCGGTGTTCCTGTGGCTCGGTACGCTGTTCCGCTTGAGCTTCCTGACCACACCTGGGCGGGCTGCTGCGGGGATTTTTGTGGCCGGGATCATTTTTGCACTGATCCCGGCCGCGATCGGTTATATGCGGCGCTCAGATAAATCCGCACGAACGGGCTGATCACGTCGCGCGCAACACGGGGAATTGAGCATGGGTTGGCTGCCGAACAAACCGAACGGATCTGGCAGCAATGGGGCTGGCGGCGGTTCAGGCGATCGGCCAGATAACATCTACAAGTTCGAACCGCGCCGCCGCCCACAAGGCGAATGGCCCGTCAGCTCGTCGTTCCTCGGGCTTGTTGCTGCGTTCTTGATCATGGGCGGCATCATGATGCTCATGCCACAGTATGCCCGAGGCGCGGTGTTCCCGTTCGTCGTTGCGGGCTGGGTGATTTCCCTTTGCCTACACGAATTCGGCCACGCTTACACAGCCTACCGGTACGGCGACCTGTCCGTGAAGGACCAAGGCTACCTCACGCTCGACCCGCTCAAATATGCGGATCCGATGACCTCGATCCTGTTCCCGATCCTGATTGTTGCCATGGGCGGTATCGGGCTTCCGGGCGGCTCAGTTTACGTAAAATCCCACCTGTTCCGTGAAAGCTGGCAGCGTGCCGCCATGTCGGCCGCTGGCCCAGCCATGAACTTGGTGTTTCTGTTAATTGTCATGGCGTTCCTGCATCTTGTCGATGCGCCACCTGTGTTGTTTGCGGCCTTGTCGTTCATTGCACTGCTGCAGATCACGTCGTTTGTCTTTAATCTCCTGCCGGTCCCAGGCTTCGATGGTTGGGGTGTCATCGAGCCCTGGCTGCCGCAAAACATCCGCGAATTCGGCTATAAATTCGCGCCGATCGCGATGATCCTTGTGCTGCTGCTTGCCTTAGCTGCGCCGGGCTTTTTCAGTTTTGTCTGGCAGATTGCGCGGATGATTGGCGAACCCGTCGGCCTCGATTTCCGCCAGGCCGGTGTAGGCTTACGGCTGTTCCAGTTCTGGCGCTGATGGCCCGCGTGTCAGTGCCGCGCCTTTAAGGACAATGTCGGGCAAAACACGGTCCCCGTGGGGGGCAAACCCCGATCACCGCGGGCCATAGATTGCACGCGCCCGTTGTTCGAAGGCGTCAGCGAAAGCCCGATAGGCTTGTTCGAACATGCCGCCAACCATCACCTGCAGAACCATATTTTTGAAGGCGTAGGTGATGTAGAACTCGATCTCGCAACCCGCCCCCGCGGGCGTGAACCGCCAGCGGTTGGTCATGTGGGTGAAGGGACCATCGACGTTCTCTGCCGTGACGGCGGGCGTAAACGGATCAAGAATGACGCGGCTACCGATACGCTCGCGGATCATCTGATAGCCAATGAACATGTCCGTGATCAGGGTCTCGCCATCGCCGTAGGGCGCGCGCGAGCGGATGTTGAGCGCGTCGCATAGCGGCAGGAACTCGGGATAGCGCACCACATCTGCGACGAGCGCATACATCTCTGCTGGCGTGTATGGCACCCGGCGTCGCGTTGTGAACTCGGGCATTGCCGAGGCTCCTGTGTTCGTCGTCGTATCGTCGATCCCGCGCCGTCTTCACGAGGGTCAACGCGGTTAGAGCATTTTTCGACGAAGTGGCTTCCCGGTTCGTCGTAGAAAAATGCGACCAATAAGAGATATAGAGCACGCTCCGGTTCCGAAGGATCGGAACGTGCTCTATGTGTGTTCCAAGGCCGGGAACAAATCCCGATAGCCCATGGCCGCGCGGTCAAACAGGACATCGCGGGGTGTTAGTGGTCGCTTCAGGGCGAGCCCTTCAAGGGTTCGACAGCGCGACAACGCAACGTAAGCCTGCCCGTGCGCAAAAGTACCGCCAGTAAGGTCGATATAGACTTTATCGAGCGTTAGCCCCTGCGACTTATGGATCGTCAACGCCCAAGCCAGCCGCAGCGGGAACTGCTTGAACGTACCGGCGACCGTCTCAACCACCTTGTCTTGGCCGACGTCGAAAGCGTACCTGCGATTTTCCCACGATACGGCCTCGAGTTCATATTCGATGTCGCCGACCTCGATCCATACGGCCGTTTCGGTCAGCTTTGATATGCGAGCGACCGAGCCGTTGACCCAGCGCCGGTCTGCATCGTTGCGCAGCAGGATAACTTTGGCGCCGACCTTCAACGTTAGCTCGGTCTCAGTCGGGAAAGATGAATCTCTAAACTCGCCGGTGGTTGAGGCTTTGTAGGTGAAGGCCTTCGTCTTTAGTGCATTCAAATAGGCTTGGTTGATGCGGCCAGCAGCGGCGTTGGTTGGCGTCAGGATCACGTAAGGATCGCCCTCAGACAAGGTTCGGATCTGCACGACCCGTTGGTTCACGGCTTCAAAATCGGACTGCGCGATATCGCCATCGCGCATTCGGTTGAGCACGGTCAACAATGGCCCCTCACTTTGCCGGAACACCTGGCTCAGCTCAAGCAACCTCGTTCCATCGCGTTCAATCAAACCCGGCACGGAAAAGAAAAATGGTCCACCGAACGTTTCCTCAAGATGTTCGGCGACTTCGTGTTCCTGCACGACGGGTGGCAACTGATGCAAATCGCCAAACAACATCAAGCGAACGCCGCCGAACGGCTCGCGCGGGCGGCCCCGGTTGACGCGCAACGATTGATCGATGCCCCACATCAAATCCGAGCGAACCATCGAGACTTCGTCGATCACGAGGTGCGTGAGCTTGCGCATCACGCGGCCATTGCGGCTGCGCTTGATGTCATCTTGTCGGATCAAGCGCGGTGGCAAGCCGAAGAACGAATGGATGGTCTGACCACCGACATTAACGGCCGCGAGACCCGTTGGCGCAACAACGACCACCTCATCGCCCATGTTGTCGCGGATGGCCCGCAGCAAAGTCGACTTGCCCGTCCCGGCGCGGCCGGTGACGAACAAATGCCCCTCGCCATCAATCATGTGGCGTGCCGCAGCCAAATATTCAGGAGTTGGCGTAACACCCTTCGGCCAAGCGAAAGCGTCCAGCGAAAGCGATGAACGCTTTTTCCCGGCAGACGAAAGGGAAGATGGCTTGGCCGCCATTGGGCAACTCCCGACTCAGAGGCCAACGGTAGCGTATCGCCTCGCGCGGGTCGCGCTTCCTGCGAAGAAGGTTTCGAAAGTATGAATGAAATACTGAAAAAGCCCCGCTCATCATGCAAGGAACTGTTTCGTCTTTAGCGCGTAGACGAAACCGATCGAACACCGCATAGTACATGCGATGATTGGTCTCCTGACCGCCTCATCCTGCACGAAACGGGTCTCGCGCACAACGCGAGGCCCGTTTTTGTTTTGGGCCATTTTTCGCTTTGGGTCAGTTTTCGCTTTGGGTCAGTTTTCGCTTTGAGCAACGGGCACTATGCGCCGAGGCGCGTGCGTTGGTGCTGGCGACGGAGAGCGGCGACGTGGGCCGCCGCACGTGCAGCATGTACCAAAAACACAACGTTGCCGACAAGATAACGGTGCCAGAGGCGACCTGGCTCCTGCATCAACCGCCACGTCCATTCAAGCCCAAGGGATCGCAGGATCATCGGCGCGCGCGACACACGGCCGGCAAAGAAGTCCAGTAGCCCGCCGACGCCGGCGACAACGGGCGCCGTCAGCCGCGCATGGTTTTCGGCCAGCCAGACATCCTGAAGCGGTACGCCGAGACCTGCCAGAACGATGTCGGCCCCGCTGGCGTTGATGGCGGCAATGGCCGCCGCTTCGTCGGCACTTCCCGGCTTGAAGAAGCCGTGATGCGTTCCCGCGATCGCATCCCCATAACCGGCCGCGAAAATAGTTTCGGCCGCGAGTTCAGCCACCCGTGGCGCACCTCCAAGCAGGAATATTTTTTGGCCACTTTTCACAGCTTCACGGCACAGGAGGGGAAAAAAATCGGTCCCGTTCGTGTTGGTGATAAAAGGCACTTTGGCCCATTTAGCCGCAATCGCCATCCCGCTGCCATCAGACAATAAATAGTCAGCACCTGAGATAACTTTGGCGTAGGCGGCATCCGTTGCGGCCGTGTTAATTACGTGCGCGTTGACGAACACGATTTGTCGGCGTGTGCCGCGGGCCGCCGCCATGAGTGTGTCAGATACCGCGACGTCCAGGGTCGTGTTTTCAAAGGCTAGCCCGAACAGGGTCAATCGCGACGCTTTGACCGCCCCGCGTGACCAAAACAGAGAAGACGCCTCGGCCGCCTGAAACAAGCTTGCCGACGCTATCGCTGCGTCTCGGCCGCTAACAGGCAGTTCCGAACGGGCAACCGTTGACCGAGGCATGACGCAAACCCGCGTACGGTCGGCAAAACGCCCCCGCACCGTCACACACTCTAGTGAGAATGACTGAACACACCGTCGACATCGTCCAGCAAATAACTCGGTTCCGTTTCATGTCTTGATAACGCTTTTTCGTCGGCGTTTACCGGATCTTCGTTTCGTTGAAGGAAGGATGCCTCGGCGAGGTGAAGCGTCCGGTGACAGCAAGCGTGAACAGGTCGGAGTTGCGGGTGTCGGTCATCGTGCCGGCCTATAATGCTGCGCGCACGCTTGCCGCCACGCTCGGGTCAGCCACGGGCCAGACCATCCGCGATATCGAGATCATCGTCATCGACGACGGATCGACCGATGCAACATCGCGAGTGCTGGCCGACCTCGCCGCAACCGACGCACGCCTGCGGGTCATCACACAGCCCAATGCCGGTGTTTCGGCTGCACGTAACGCCGGCGTAGCCCTCGCTCGTGCTGACACGTTTGCCTTTCTCGATGCCGACGACCTCTGGCCGGTGCACCATCTCGAGACCCACCTCACCACACTCGCCGACGATCCGTTGCTAGATGTCTCGTTCAGTTTTGCGCGCTTTATCGACGAAGCCGGTGTCGTTGTCGGTGCTGCACGGCTCGATCTAACACAACTTAGCGCCGCACAACTCCTGCGCTCAAATCCGACATCGACCACATCCAGCTGGGTGACGCGACGCCGTGCCTTCGCCAGCGCCGGCCTTTTCGACACATCCCTCGCACGCAGTGAAGACCAAGCCTGGCTTGTGTCAGCGGCCCTCGCCGGCCTTTGCATTCGCGGCACACGCGGCTCAATCGTCGACTACAGGATCAGCAGCACCGGGCTCGCCTCGGACTTGATTGGTATGCGTCGTGGGTTTCTCGCCATGCTCGATCGTCTGGCGGTGGATCACGGTCCGTTCATAGAAAAAAACCGGGCCTGTGCACTGGCGTCCGAGGACCTCTATCTCGCGCGCCGGGCCCTGCAACTCGCACTCCCCACAGGCGTCGCGCGACAGTTTCTGGAACAAGCATTTCACACAGCGCCACTGAGCCTGCTCGCGACGCCACGCGCCACACTTGGCGTGCTGCTGCGACTACTGACCCAGCGTCGAAACACCAGCCCCCTGCAGCCGGTAAGATCATGACCAAATCAATCGTCACGCCGCCCGTCGGCCCAGCTGTCAGCGTCGTTATACCGCTCTACAATACCGAGCGTTACATCGCCCAGAGCATGGCGTCCGTGCTCGCACAGACGTTCACGGATTTTGAGTTGATCGTCATCGACGACGGCTCGAGCGATGCGGGACCAGAAATCGCGCGCCGTTTTAAAGACCCGCGCGTGCGCGTCATCACACAAGACAATCGCGGCCTCGCCGGTGCCCGCAACTCCGGCATCCGTGCCGCGCGAGCCCCACTCGTCGGATTTCTCGATGCCGATGACATCTGGCGCCCGGAAAAACTCGCACGTCATGTCAGCCACCTTTCCGTCAATGCCGAGGTCGGTGTCAGTTTCTCGCACTCACGCCTGATCGACGAAGATGACCGTCCCATCGGCCTGCAACAAAGCCCATCAGTTGATCGTCACTTGGATGTCATGGACCTTTTCTGCCGCAATCCCGTTGGCAACGGCTCGTCGACCGTCATTCGCCGCACAACCCTCGATGCTATCGCTTTCCAAGATGCCAAGCTTGGCCGCACCTGCTGGTTCGATGAAAGCTTTCGCCAATCCGAAGACATCGAGTGCTGGGTGCGCATCGCGGCAACGACACCGTGGCGTTTTGGCTGCGTCGCCGCCGCCCTGACGGACTATCGCATCACGGGGGGCGGGCTTTCGGCCAACGTCGAAAAGCAGCTCGGCACCTGGCGCCGTTTTCGCGACAAAGTGCGCGGGTACGCCCCAGCGCTGGAGGCAGCCCATGGCCGCCGCGCTGAGGCCTATCAACTGCGCTATCTGGCCCGCCGCGCTGTGAAATCTTCCGATGGAAAAATTGCCTACCGCTTCATCCGTGACGCCCTCAAGTTGCATCCACCGATGCTGCGCGAAGAACCGGCGCGCACGCTTGTGACGCTGCTGGCCGCGACCGGCGCCCGGATATTGCCGCGTGCACTTTACGCCCCCATGTCACGCGGCGCCGTCGGCGTGCTTGGCCGGGTTCCGAAACTCCGGGTCTGAGGATCATATGCCCCCTGTCAGCGCACGCTTTTTCGCATTTTGGACCTCGCCTCAATTTGCGTGGATCCGGGCCCGTGCGTCCGACCAAGTGGTGCGCAACCTCGGTTGGTACAGTCTCGCGGAAGTTGGCGTGCGGATCTCCCGGCTGGTCGCCACCATCGTTCTAGCCCGCCTGCTGATCCCCGAAGACTTCGGGCTGATCGCCATTGTCTTGACGACGTTCGAGTTGATCCGCGTGCTCGCCAACAACGGCGTCGGGCTGACGATTGTGCGGGCGACTGCGGCCGATCTGGAGCGAACGTGTGCAACCGCATTCCGCGTCTCGACGCTGGTCTCGGCGGCGATGGTCACCGTGCAGTTCGCCGCAGCCAGTGTGATCACCTGGTATACCGGCCGACCGGACTTGATGGCTATGCTGGTTATTTTGGCCGGAAGCTACCTCTTCTTGCCATTTACCGAGGTCAATTATTGCCGCCTGTTACGGGACCAACGCTTGAAGACGATTGCCGGCATTACGGCTGCCCAAGTGTTACTCGACAACGTGCTGACGGTCGGCTTCGCGGTTGCAGGCTTCCACGTATGGGCTGTGATCCTGCCGAAATTACTGACAGCGCCGCTGTATGCCTATCTCCTGCGGCGTGCCGATCCCTGGCGCCCAACGCTCAGTACGCAGATCCTGCCCTTGCAGCCAATCGTAGCATTTGCGCTGCCGATCCTGGGCACGGAGCTGATCACGGCGCTGCGCTTTAATCTCGACAAAATCCTTGTCGGCGCAATCCTCGGCGTGCACGTGCTGGGAGTTTATGCGTTTGCGTTCAATGCCGGACTCGGTCTCTCCCTCTCTTTTACAGCCGCACTCTCCGCCTCGCTGTATCCGCATTTCGCAGAGTTGGCCCATGACCGACCCGGTTTGATCGCGCGCTTTGAGCAGGCTTTGCGATCAAGCGTTCTCGTCGTTGTCCTGTTGATTCTAGCGCAGTCATTTGCAGCTGTTTTCTACGTGCCCATCGTGTTCGGCGAAAAGTGGTCGTTCGCGGCCCCCATCGTTGCGATGCTGTGCGCGTCAGGTCTTGCCCGCCCGCTCTATGAGGCGTCGGCCCAGGTGCTGCGCGCACGTGGCGAAACACACATCGAGTTCGCGGCCTCGATGGCGTTCACGATCACACTGCTAACGGCGTTCGCGTGTGCTTTGCCGCTTGGTTTTGAGCTAGCCATTGGCGTCTTCGCCAGCATTTCGATGGTGGGACATGTTGCCATGCTGCTGTTTGTCCGCTGGTGGATCACACGTGTTGATCGTTTACCGGTCGAAGGGGCCGCGATATGATCCGTGTCGCCCATATTCGTGATGAAGCCGAGATCGGCGGCGTCGGCCGCATGCTTGCGTTTCAGTCGGCTCACCTTGGCCCTGGATTTGAACAACGTACGATTATCGCTTCCCCGCAACACATGAGCCCGCTCTCGATTGATGCAGACTTGCTCGTGGTCCACGTCACCTCAATCTGGGCGAAGGTGCCGTACCTGGCAGCCCTGCGCGCGCTTCGTCCCAGCCGACCGCTGATCCTGGTCGAGCATACCTACACGGAACAATTCGTTCACCGAAACGTCGAGGGATGCGCACATTTTTACTTCATGCTGCGCCGCGCCTATGGCCTCGCGACGCATGTCGTCGCCGTTTCCCATGGGCAGGCAGCCTGGATGCGCGAACGGCGCCTGGTGTCGGAAGGGAAGCTGACCGTCATTCGCTCCGCAACTGACATGGGCCGCTTGATGAGCCTCGCGCCGCCGCGTCAGCATGGCGGGCCACTTCACGTCGGTGCCTACGGCCGCTACGCCGAACAGAAGGGTTTTGATCTACTCGTCGAAGCCATGCACCATATTCCGCCGGACGTTGCACGCCTGTCATTGCGCGGTCTTGGCCCGGACAAGGACAGATTGACGACACTCAGCCTCGGCTTAGCGCATGTTGTCGTCGGTGGCGTTGCGCATGACGTTGCCGACTTCCTCGACATCGTTGACATCGTGGTCGTGCCGTCGCGCTGGGAGGCATTCGGCCAAGTCGCCGCCGAAGCCAGAGCCGCCGCTCGACCCATAATAGCCGCTGACGTCGATGGCCTCATGGAACAGGTCGCGCCGGAGTTCGGCCTGTTGGTGCCGGCGGACAATGCCGTAGCGTTAGCGGCCGGCATCCGAGATGCTGTCACCTGGGATCGTTGTGCCATGGCGGCTGCCGCCCGGCGCTCAGTTGTTAACCACGGCACGGATCATTTGGCACATTGGCGGCGGCTGATAACATCAGCGATGCAAAAGCCAGTCGCACTCGCGTCGCAATCATCCGCGACCTGACCCGCATAAGTCGAAGGAGGAAGACCCGATGAGCACATCTCTCCGCCCGATCCGCAAAGCCGTATTTCCTGTCGCCGGCCTCGGCACGCGCTTCCTACCGGCGACAAAGGCAATGCCGAAGGAGATGCTGACCGTCGTCGACCGCCCGGTTATCCAGCATGTGGTCGATGAGGCCCGCGCCGCCGGCATCGAGCATTTCATTTTTGTCACCGGGCGCAATAAGGGCGTCATCGAGGACCATTTTGACATTGCTTACGAGCTCGAAAAGACTCTGTTTGAGCGCAACAAGCTGAAGGAACTGGCCGAGCTGCGGGATCAACTGCCAGGCGCCGGACAAACGAGTTTCACGCGCCAACAAGCGCCACTTGGGCTTGGGCACGCGGTCTGGTGTGCGCGTGACATTGTTGGTCAGGAACCGTTCGCGTTGCTGTTGCCCGACATGCTGCATCATGCGAAGTCGCCTTGCCTGGGTGAAATGATGGACGCTTACGCCCGTCATGGCGGCAACCACATCGCTGTCAAACCCGTCCCCGACGATCAGACGCATCAATACGGGATCGTCGGTGTTACCGATGCGAAAGCCAAGGTCAGTGCGATCACCAAGATGATCGAAAAACCGCCGCAGGGCACGGCACCTTCAAATCTGCACATCACTGGCCGCTACATTCTGCAGCCCGAAATTTTCGATGAACTGGCGCGCCAGGAACGGGGTGCCGGTGGCGAGATCCAACTGACCGACGCGATGATCCGGCTGGCCGCGCGCCAGTCTTTCAGCGCCGTGCGTTTCGATGGCGATATCTACGACTGCGGTTCAAAAGTTGGCTTCCTGGCGGCCAATCTCGCCTATGGCCTCGATCGCGCAGAACTCAAAGCGGAACTCTCGGCCGAGATCCGTCGTCTGCTGGGTTGAACCTCTACGGCGACGACGGAAATTGGAACGGCAATAGAGACCCGGCCGGGGCGGTGGCGGGTTGGTTGGTTTTTGCCCGCTGCTTTGCGCGCAACTGTTTGTTGGCAACGGCGCGTCTCAGAATGCGTTGCCTCGCCTGCGCTGGCCCAACCAGCGGCGCACGGGCGTCGACGGCCGGTGTCGCCGCAACAACCCGGGGTTCACGCAACACCGCCGCAAGTGCGGGCGTGCGGCCGGCCTGGTCGACCAGCCGGGTAAAATGATCAAGCCGCCGGTCATCGAGGCGATCCAGCTGGACCCGGACCAGAACGGCACGCGCCTGTTCGAGCCGACCGGCACGCATTTCAATGCCCGCGGCCAACAGTGGGTTTGCCAGTATGGTTTCTGGCTTCAAGTAGGCGCGCACGCGGTCAAACACCGGACCCAACCCGCGTGCGATGAGCATTTCGGCCAAGCGACCAAGGTCGTCTTGACCGAACCGATCGATACCAAATCTCTCCGCCCCGAGCATTGCAAGCCCCGGCTCATCACAATCAAGGCCCGCCGAAACAAAGCGGATCGCAAGATCCAGATCCATGGTTTTGTTTTGCTGCAGCCATCCCGTCAGGAACGCCCGGGCGGCGACATACTCTTCCTTATCGACCATCACCTCGCCAACCGTCAGAGACACACCATCGCCGGACTTACTGACAGCGGTTGCAAGTTGCAGCGCCAGATCATTGCGATTGGCCTCAATGAGTTTATAGACGAACTCGATCGCCAGATCTTCATCGAGCGCAGCCTTGAGCCAGCGCGTTGCCCGTCGTACGGCTTCTTCAGGCCGTTTCGTCTCAAGCAGCGCCATGAACAGCAGCAGCCGCTCGCGCCCGACCGCCAACCGACGCCGGTCATCGACCAACATCATGATCTGCGCGGCTTCGCCCATGCGCTCGTCGGCCATCTCGAGAAAGGCGAGCCGCACCAGATCCTCCGAACGCCGGTAGCCCCGAGCACGGCAGTCCTTTAGCGTTGCCTGCTCGGCTTCATAATCATTGCGGCGGCGGTGCAAGCCGATCAGCTCACGGCAGGCGGGTTCCGCGTAGCGCAAGGCAAGTTGCGTCTGCAGCGCTTTGATATAGGCCGGCTCGTCCTGGGTGGCCTTATAGAGCTGCGCCAACTGCCGCTGGATGATGGGATCGCGTGGTCGTTGTGCCGCCAGCAGTTCGAGTGCCGTCCGCCCCTTTTCGCCATCGCCGAAGAAATCATACAGCCGCTGCAAATTGAACAGCGTCGTGTTGGATCGGTCGCCCCTGGCAAAACGTGCTTCCAGCATCATCAAGGCACGGGCAGGTTGGCCATCACGCTCCAGCGCCGCGATACGCTCCTCCTCACCCGGCAGGATGGCAACCCCAATGGCAACAGCACCGGCAAACAAGGTTGGCATCACGATCAGGTAGGGCCTTTGTAAGGACCGCAGAACTGGACGGCTCGACGTCGTCCAGCCCCAAACCCCCTCGATCCAATCGCTGACGCGCTGATAGACACTGCGCAGCCGCCCCAAACGGCTCTTAAATACCGCGGCCTCAGTCATGACACGCCAGCGTGATGTCCAACGGTTCAATGGCATTCGCCTGTAGCGAGATTGCGAGTTGGCCGCGGTCGTTCGCCCAGCGGATTTCCTCGCTCAGTGTTGCGCCTGCTCGCGAAACGCGGACTTTAAATCCACGTCCCTTTTCCGTACGGAAGGCAATGTCGCCCGGCCCAAAACCCTGCGCCACGTAGCTCTGAAGGCAGTCACTCGATTTGGCATCGGAGAGCGTCCAGCGGCCCTCCGACAGCGTCACGAGTGGCACACCTTGGCGACCAGCCCCCGCAACCAAGTCCGTTTCCGGCCGCGCCTTCAACGTCACCACGGCCCGTGACACCGCCGGGTCGAGCGCCACATACAGTGCCGCGTCATGGCGGTTTTCACCGAGCACGCCAACGCTGTTCACGAAATCGACGGCAAGTTTCGCCGCCTCGTCAAAGCGCACCGTCTCGACCGCGCCGCGCCGCGTGATCGCCCAGGAAAACAAATCAACCTGTTCCATTTCAAGGTCAAAAAAGCCATCCGCCATGGCCGCATAACGCGACGCGGCAATGGGTACGACCGATGACGTTCGCGCCATCTGCATGAAGTGGGTAATGGCGCGAAGTGCAGCCGGCTTTTCGCCGGAGTACATATGGTAGTAGAGATTGAAGCCTTTCAGTCGGCGCGGGCTGTCCGTGTTTCGCAGGGTGTGCTCCAACATCATCTGGCCGCCAAACGGCCCTGTCCAGTCGTTGGTGTAAGTGTTCTCATTGGAGTTTACGGCGTAAATCTGCCGCTGTCGGCCAACCACGCGCGAAATGGCCGGCACGTAGCCCACCGACGGGAACTCGGCGTCCAACCGGCTATCGCCTCCGTTGATGTTGCGCACGCCAGCTTTGCGTGTTGCCTCGATGGCGCTCTCGAACGGTGTGGTGTTGCCGCTCCACTGATAAAGGGCTGCGCGTTTGCCCGGAGGGGCAAACATCTCCGACATTTTCAACGCGCCGAGAAACTCGCGCTCGATGTTGTAGGCTTCGCGAAGATAGGTGCGCGGCAGATTATCGGTGCCGGCGATGAACGGGTCGTAACGGGGGTTTTGATAAGCCTTGCCTGCAGAGCGCATGATGGCCGCTGTCATACGTTCGCGCACCGGCATATCCGGCGGGCGGTATGCGCGGATCATGGCGAGTTCCTTCTCGCGATCGTAGCTTTCAAAGAATTGCCATGTGTACGGATGTGTGTGGGTGTGGCTCGCCACCTCGACGTGGGGCAACGCAAACAGGCGTCTTGCCCACTTGATGCCCTCAAGCGTGCCCCCGAGCAGCGGTTGGACGTCGCCTGCAATGAGGCCGACCGACACTGGCAAATCCGGGTACGCCTCAATGGCTTCCTTGGCCACAACCTCGACTGACAGCGACTTTCCATCGCGATAGCCGTCCACTTCGGTCAGATTGTTCCAGCCATCGCCGTCGATATGGCTGAAGTAAATCCGTCGCCCCGACAGCGTGGTCACGTCAGGGATCGGAAAGCGTTCGTCCCCGAGTGCCAGGCGAAAAAAGTTAAAGGGGTTTAACACCCAGCCTCCACGATTCGTATTCTGATCGTGGTCGATAGTGAAGTTCAGCGCAACATAGCCGCCGTTTTCGCTCGTTGTAACAGGGTGCGTGCGCAAGACGCCGAGGACAGACGGCATTTCAATCGTTAAATGCGTGCGTGTGCCGGGCGAGATCCGTTCGATGATCGGAAAACCAGGGATGGCCTTGTCCAGCTTGCGCTCGAAACCCATCATATCAGGGTCAATAAAGGTCGCACGCGCCTTGAAAGTCAGTTCTTGGAAATTGTCAGCCGAGCGAATGCCAAGCCGCGCCAGAACTTTATTCACCAGCGGCTGCATTTCTAGTGTCTCGGGCGGCGCCAGTTCACCCAACATGATCAGCCTGGTGCCCCCCGCCATCACCTCATCAAGCCATCTGAGGTAGGCTGACGCGTCGGGTATGGCCTGCGTGAACCAGCTCATCACAGCCCGATGGCGGACAACGGTCTCAGGCGCTGGCAGGCCCGTGCGAATGTCATGGAACTCCACGATGTAGCCGAGATGGTTCAGCGGCATTTCTGCAAGCTTGTGGATCGGTGTGTTGCTTGCCGACTCGTCGACGGCGCTGTCGTACAGCGCAAGGATGGTCCGCTTAACGCCGCGCCCCTGGAACTCGATTGAAAACGAAAAGGCGACCCGCGACGGCAAAAGCAATGCCAACAAGATCAAGCCGAGCGCCACCAGTTTTACCGCGATAAATCGCACAAAAGCCCCGAACGAAGCCAGACACAGTGTAACACTGGCATGCTGTCTCGGCTTTTTCCATGATCGATTGGTCATCTCGTCTCACACACTTTGATCGGGAACGAGGGCGTCGGAGGTCCGCTGGGCCGCCATATCCTCCCGGCGCTGCCGCACCGTAATCATGGCGCGATTGAGTTCTGCCCCGAGGATGATGACGATGGCTGTCACCTGGAAAAAGATCAATGCGCTCATGACCGAAGTCAGACCCGCGTAAAATCGCGAATAATCGTTGAACTGCAACCAATTCCCAAACAGTTGCGCCGCCAAAATCCAGAGCAGCATCGACAAAGCCACTCCGGGCCAGACGTCCATGAAACGCCGACGGCCCGCGGCAAGCCACAGATGGTAGGTCAGCAGTTGTGCGGCGATGATCGCAATTACGATAACGTAGCGAATAATCAGTGATGTCCAGGTCTGGTCCGCGAGCCAAAGCAGCCAGTTCGGTTTGATGCTCGACATCAGCTTCGGCCCAACCACCACGCCCCAGGCAATCGCAAGCATTCCGAGCGCCGACAGCAAAACAAGGGTCATGCTCTGCAACAGGCAAGTCGGGTAACTCTTGGTCTCCTTCTCGCGATACGCGACGTTAAGGGCCGCGCGGAGGCTCTCAATCGCGCTCGTCGCGAAAAATAGTGCGATCAGGGCGCCAAAGGTCAGTAGACCAAACCGGCTGCGGCCCATGACAGCCATCACTTCTGGCTCAAGCACCTGCGCGACCGCTGGCGGGACCACATTAAAGAGCTGCTCGATCGCAGCCTTCGCCAACTGTTCCCCGCCAAAATAACCCGCAAACGCGCCCAGAAAGATGCAGAAAGGGAACAACGCCAAGACGAACGAAAAAGCAACCGCTCCCGCCATCGAGAAGCCGCTGTCCGCAAACAGATCATAAAACGCAACCCAAAGCGCGCGCGCCTGCGCCAGCATAATCACCGTCTCCACCTCTCTATTGGCCCGCTCTTGTATACCAGTTGCGCCAGCTTCGAGACGATGGATGAAGGCGAAGCAGACTGCGCGGCCGGCGGATTGCCCGGCAACGTGGTCGCAACACGACCGACGGGCCATAAGCGCCAAAAGGCAACCGACCTCAAGCGCAACCGGATCAACCGTTTGCGGCCAGCGGCAACTGGACAGCCAATGCGTCCGTCGGCTCCGAATCGCTCGCGGGACCAGTAGCGGTTTGAGCGGATTGCAGATCAGCCGCGTTTGCCGCGGCCAACCGGGCCATCAGTTCAATCGCAACTGCACGAATACCCTTACCGGCGTCGCCTGGATACTTGGCCTGGAACGACCGATCAAGGGTCTGATATTGTGCGGCATGCTGAAGTGAGTTCGAACGCGTGATCGCATGAGCGAAGCAACGGTTGTCTGGCGCTTGCCGCAGCCACCGGTCATACTCACGATCTTGGGACGACATTTCGTCTTTCATATTTATGACAACGCCTAAATTCTCAGCAAAGCCCATCTCCGGGTTAAGCGCCTTGAAGCGTCGAAAAACCTCCAGGCCACAGGCCGATACATAATCAGGCTTGGTCGGTGCCACATGGAAATCCGCCTCGCGCAGCCAACTCTCTGTCAGCACAGAAAGGCCGGGCGGGCAGTCGATAAGGACAATATCGAACACACTGCGCGTCGCATTGAGAAGTGCACCAATGGTTGAACGCAAGCGCGCGTGCTGGCTCTCCTTTGAGACTTCGCGCTCGAACAGCGTCAGCTGCATATCGCTTGGGATCAGATAGACAGAACGCGCATCGTCGACGTCTGAAACGCCACCAACCACAACTTTTGCCCAGTCGAGGGGTTGGTGCTGCAAAACAGCTTGGCCAAGTAGGTCGACGATGGTGAGACCGCCGGACTGCAGCTTATGAAGGTTGGCCGCTGTCATCAGCATCGCGCTCACACTTGCCTGTGAGTCAGAGTCGATGATCAGAACGGTCTTTTGATGCAGCGCCGATAAGGTCTCCGCCAGCGCAAGCACAAGTGTCGATTTGCCGACGCCGCCTTTGGTGTTCATCACAGCGATCGTATTGCGCATGAAACCACCAATGTTTTAAAGGGGCGCGAGCAATTGACCGCCCACGGTGCCGTTCAGATGTGCAGCACCGTCGCAACGGAATTATGACGCGACGACCGCGCGACGTTGTACATCCGACCGTTGACCGATTCGAGTGCTTGAAGTCAATCGACGCCCGCAGATTTGCGTCGCTATCGCAAAACAGTCTGTTGAGACGACATCGCCCGAGCCGCGACTTACGGCTGGCGCGATTTCGCCGCCTCCCGCGCCGCCAATGACGGACGCGTTCGATCCTGATCGACAAGAACAAACAGTGACGTCACCATCTCGATTGGAACCGTCACCAGAACATCGGTGCCGACGCGTGGAAACACTTTGAAGGCGTAGCCGGACTTATGCGCGGCCCGGAGGTCCGTCTCCGGCAAAGCGACGGTGTAGAGTTCATCGAGTGGGCAATTGGTGCGCGTCTGGCAGTTCCCATAGCGGGCAACCACGGTCAGTTTCAGCGCTTCCGCTCGGTTGTTATGGGCGGACTCATAGTTGTGGCGGTGCTGGCCGAGGTAGTGGTGGTGCAGTTTGGCGAGGACCGCGATTGCGCCGGTCTGCCGGTCGATCTGAGCCACGAGACGTAGCGTCATGTGACCAGGCGTTATGCCAAACCGATAGGCGGACGTTTCCACCTCGCGATAGGGCTTGAATGGGTCATCGCGTGCCAATGCCTCGGTCGGAGGTTTCATGGAGCACGCCGCAACTGCGACAGACACCAATATGGCGACCAATAGGGCCGAACGCCTCAACGCCATCACGCAACCCCCACCAACCCACGCGGGAGGCTACCAGTGTGTGCTGTAGTTGACCATAACTTAAGGTGGCAATTATCGTGGTGCATCCGGCAAACGCATCAAGTTATCGACCCGACACAGGCACCACAAACGCAAACGGGGCACCTCAAACGCGAACGGGGCGCTGTTGGCGCCCCGTTGCCGTCCAGAACTCTGGTCCCGCTCAACCTTTCTGGTTGCGATAGCGGATCATGTAGCTGTCCATGGTGTAGTCAGCGACTTGGTGCCAGAGATAGCCATCGGCCATGAAGGCCGTGTAGCTGTCATAGATCTTCTTGAACTTCGGGTTCTTGGCGCCGATTTCAGTGTATAGTTCCTGGGCTGCTTTGTAGCAGGTATCCATCACTTCGGGCGAGAACGGACGCAACGTTGCGCCGCCGCCGACGAGGCGCTTCAAGGCCGCCGGGTTGACCGCGTCATATTTTGCCGCGCCCCAACCGTTGACCTCAAGGCATGCCGACGTGAGTGCCTCTTTATACTGCTTCGGCAGGGCGTCCCATTTTTCCTTGTTGGCAATAAAGCCACCCGTCGAAGACGGCTCCCACCAGCCGGGATAGTGATAGAACTTGGCGACCTTGTAGAACCCAAGCTTTTCGTCGTCGTACGGACCAACCCACTCGGCGCCGTCAATTGTGCCCTTTTCCAGTGCCGGGTAGATATCGCCGCCGCCAATCTGCTGCGGCACGACGCCAACGCGCGTCATGATCTTGCCAGCGAAACCGCCAAGGCGGAACTTGAGCCCCTTAAGGTCGTCAGACTTGGCAATTTCCTTACGGAACCAACCACCCATTTGGCAGTTCGTATTCGATGCCGGGATAAAGTGGCATTTGTATTCGGTAAGGAATTCATTCAGCAGGTCCTGACCGCCACCATGCAGAAGCCACGCGTTCTGGATGCGGGAGTTCATGCCGAACGGCAGTGCCGAGCCGAACACGAACGTGTCGTCCTTGCCGAAGTAATAGTAGAGCGCCGTATGCCCGCAATCCACCTGGCCGTTTTGCACGGCGTCAAGCACCTGCAACGCTGGCACGATTTCACCAGCCGCGAAAACCTGGATCTGGAACTTGCCGTCCGTCAACGCAGACACGCGCTTGGCGATTTCTTCACACGCGCCATAGAGCGTGTCGAGCGACTTGGGCCAGCTGGCCGTCAGACGCCATTTCACTTCAGGCAATGCCTGGGCGATGGCCGGTGCAGCGACAGCAGTCGTGGCGGCGCCTGCGACGGCTGCGCCTTTTAGGAACTTGCGGCGATTGACAGTAGACACGCGGATCCTCCCATTGAGAAAACGTTCTAGGACGCCGGTTGTTAATCACCGGGTGCGTTGGTGTGTCACGGCGTGCTGAGGACTGCAACAGCCGCGCGCCGCAACAAGGCACGTTGAACCCAAAAAAAACTAAGCGGCCTCCGAGAACCGGCGACGACCATGGTTGACGCACAACATTGACACCCCGTCCCCCCACCCCTACCACCTGCGCTCCGTCACAACCCCGCTTCACAACGAGCCTCGTACAGCACCATGCTGGAGAAGACCTTTTCGCCGGCCGAAATCGAGCCGCGTATTGCCAAAGCCTGGGAGGACGCCGAGGCCTTCAAGGCCATGCGGCCGGACCGCATCAACGCTGCCCCGTACTCAATTGTCATTCCACCGCCCAATGTGACGGGCTCGTTGCACCTGGGTCATGCACTCGACAACACCATCCAAGATATTCTCTGCCGTTTTGAACGCATGCGCGGCAAAGACGTGCTCTGGCAGCCGGGCACAGACCACGCAGGGATCGCGACGCAACTCGTGGTCCAGAAAAAATTGGCCGAGCGGCAGATCAGGCGCGAGGACCTCGGTCGCGAGAAATTCCTCGAGGAGGTCTGGAAGTGGAAGGCCGAAAGTGGCGGCACGATCGTCGGCCAATTGAAGCGGCTCGGCGCGTCGTGCGACTGGTCGCGGGAGCGCTTCACGATGGATCCTGGCCTGTCCAAGGCCGTCATCAAAGTGTTCGTCGACCTGCACGCGCAAGGCTTGATCTACAAGGCCAAGCGACTGGTG